>JBAQXA010000250.1:0-17053 GCA_049299195.1 Nocardioides sp. | reverse complement strand
GTCCGCGCTCACCTCGGCCGCGCGGCATACGCGCACCCAGCCGGCGGCGCCGTCGTTGGGCAGCGGCTCGCTCACGTCGGGGGCGGGCGCTTGAAGCCCAGGTTGTGGCTGATCCGGCTGGTGGTCTCGAGCAGTGGGCGCACAAACGGGCGCATGAGGTCGAAGTCGCGCTCGGCCGCGGGGCCGACGATCGAGAGGGCGGCGATGACCCGCCCGGTCCGGTCGCGAATCGGCGCCGCGACCGAGATCATCCCGGCTTCGGACTCGAAGATGTTGGTGGCGTAGCCCTGCCGGCGCACCTGCGCGAGCTCGGCAAGGAAGGCGGAGCGCGTCACGATCGTGTGGGGGGTCTTGCGAGCCAGCCGCATCGAGTCGACCAGGCGCGCCTGCTCGGTCGGTTCCATGAAGGCTAGGAGCACCTTGCCGGTCGAGGTGACGTGGGCGGCGTTGCGGCCGCCGACCCGGTTGAAGAGGTTGAGGGCGCCCGGGGCCTCGCGCCGCTCGACATACAACACATCGGCGCCGTCGAGGATCGCGACGTGGAGGGTCAGGTCGGTCACCGCGCGCAGGTGGTCCAGCGGCGTCGTTGCCGCCTGATGCAGTCGCTGGGCGGTCTCGGCCGAGACGCCGAGGTTGCGCATCGTGGAGGTCAGGCGAAACAACCCGGTGTCTTCGACCTTCTCCAGCAGCCCCTCGGCCACCAGGGTCCAGGCCACCCGGTGGGCGGTGCTCTTGCCGACCCCGACCCGCCGCGCGAGCTGGCTGATGCCGAGCTGGGTGTCGCCCTTGCCGAACTCCTTGAGCATCCGGGCCGCGGTCGCGACCGAGTTGAGCGTCTGAGTGGTCGACGGGACGGCAACCCGATCGGTTCGCGTATGCCGGGAATCCTCACCCGGGCGGGTCGTCATCTGCCCGCCGCTCGGTCGCGGGCCAGCGCGAGGAGCGCCCGGCGCAAACCCGCGTGGTCGCCCAGCGCGACCCCGGACAACGTGTCGACCAGGTCGGGTCCGCCGATCTCAGCAGCGAGCAGGCGGGCGGCTCGTGCCAGCCCCAACCGCTCGCACACGGCGAACTCGTCGACGAGGCTCACCCGGGCAGGATAGGCCCGCCGCAGCGAGTCCGCGTCGCGGATCGCGGCCGCGTGCTGGTTGGCCAGAGCCACCCCGGCGTGCTGGGCGTGGTGGCCGGTGAGGCCCCCGCCGCCGGAGACCGAGAGGTGGTAGATCACATCGGCGACCCCGAGCACCTGCCGCACGGCCGCGGCATCATCGGTGCCGTCGGGCGCGGCCGGCAGCACCCCGAGCTGAGGCAGGATCGTGGCGTCGAAGAAGCGCACCGTCCACGCGAGCTCCTCGCAGGTGTCGGTGAGCTCAACCTCGGGTCCGCGAGGGCTGGGCAGCGGCTCGGTGGTCGCGATCAGGTGCAGTTCGCGGGCCGCCGCCACGGCGATCGTAAGCCCGCCTTCGGCGGAGGTGCCGCCACCCGCGGCCGCAAGCGGCATGGCTGCCTGCTCCGCGGGCGCCAGGAGACGCACCTGGTTGAGGTAGGCCCGGTTGAGCGCGAAGACGTAGTCGCGCACGAGCTCGCGCATCTGAGCCGGCCCTTCACGGCCAGGCGCCTCATGCTGGGGCCCTTCACGGCCAGGCCCTTCACGCTGGGGCCCTTCACAGCCAGGCGCCTCGGCCGACTCGTCGTGGGACATGTGACGTAGGCTACGCAAACCCGTCCCGCCTAGGGGAACGCACTTCCCCGCATACGGGACGCCCGACCTAGGTTCCCACCCATGGCAGCCTCCGCAGCAGCACCCACTTCTGGCTCGCTGACCGACCCCCGACTCGCCGCTTCTGACGGGGACCACGTCGATCTGGCCGAGGGCACGCCCGCCGGCATGTCCCGTGTCATGGCCTCCGATGTGCCGCCCGACGGACAGCGCGTCGACCCCAGCGACAGCCGCCACGCGGCTGCCCTCGACCGCGGGGCCTTCGATCCGCGCCGGACCCACCCGGGGCGCTCCAGCGGCGTACTCCGCTTGGCCCATGTCAACGTGACGGTCACCGATCTCGACCTGTCCACGGCCTACTACACCGAGGTCATGGGGATGGAGGTGACCGGTCGCACCGAGGACTCGGTCTATCTGAAGTGCTGGGACGAGGAGGACCATCACTCGCTGCGGCTGCGCTACGCCCCCCGCGTCGGGATGGACATGATGTCGTTCAAGGTGCACCGCGACGACGACCTGGACGACCTGGAGAACAAGGTCGCCCGCTACGGCTTCCCGGTCCAGCGGATCAGCAAGGGCGAGGAGCTCGGCCAGGGCGAATCGATCCGCTTCAACACCCCCAGCGGCCAGATCATGGAGTTGGTCGCCGACGTCGAGAAGGTCGGCACCTCCCGCGGCCGCACCAACCCTTACGTGCTGGAGCCCGGCGAGCCCGGCAACCGCACCAAGATCGCCCCGCCGCGGGTCGACCACCTGCTCGTGACCGCCGAGGAGGTCGGCGAGGCAACCCAGTTCTATATGGACGTCCTCGGCTTCCGGATCACCGAGCAACTGCTCGATGGCAACGGCCACCAGATGGGCACCTGGATGGAGCGCTCGCACTCCCCCCACGACCTCGCCGTCGTCCACGGCCCCAACGGCGGCCTGCACCACTTCGCCTTCTGGCTCGATGAGTGGGACCACGTCCGCGACGCGGCCGACATCTTGGCCTACAACGGCATCCAGCTCGACGTCGGCCCGACCCGGCACGGCGTGACGCGTGGCTCGACGATCTACTTCTTCGACCCGCTCGGCACCCGCAACGAGGTCTTCACCGGCGGCTACCGGCCCGACCCCGATTTCCCCACCCTCACCTGGACCGAGGACAACATCGGCCGCGCCGTCTTCTACTACGAGGGCGAGCTCAACGACCGATTCATGCGCGTCCACACCTGAGCCCCCTGCCACCCACCTGAGACCTGAGAACCAGAGAGGAGACCTGAGATGAGCATCTTGCGGCTATCGCACGTGGAGCTGCGCGTGCCCGACCTGGAGTTGGCCACGGCGTACTACTCCGAAGTCATCGGCATGGTCGAGACCGCCCGAGAGACCAACCGAGTCTTCTTCAAGTGTTGGGACGAGCATCAACACCACTCGCTCGTGCTGAGCCTGGAGCCCACCCACGGCCTCAACCACTTCGGCTTCAAGGTCACCGACGCTGGCGACCTGGACCACTACCAAGAGCGGCTCGAGGCGGCCGGCGTCGCGGTCAAGCGGTATGCCGCGGGCGAATGGGCCGCGGGCCACGGGGAGTCGATTCGCTTCGAGTTGCCCGGCGGCCACCAGATGGAGCTGGTCCACGGCATGAAGCAGGTCGGCAACCTGCTGCCGCAGACCAACCCGCCGCCGCGCCCCATGGGCCTGGTCGGCATCTCGCCGCCGCGCATCGACCATCTCTTCCTGACCACCGAGGAGGTCGACACCGCGACGCAGTTCATGGTCGAGCACCTCGACTTCCGGATGACCGAGCAGGTCGTGGGCGACGATGGCTTCCAGATCGCCACCTGGCTGGAGGTCAGCCACTCCTCCCACGACATCGCGTGGATCACCGGCCCCAACCACGGCCTGCACCACTTCGCCTACTGGGTGGACGGGTGGAACGAACTGCGCACGGCCGCCGACGTCTGCGCCTATCACGGGGTCAACATCGAGACGAACCCCACGCGCCACGGCGCCACCCGCGGACAGTGCCTCTACTTCTTCGACCCGGTCGGCAACCGCAACGAGATGTTCACCGGCGGCTACTGGGTCGACCCCGACTCCGAGCCGATCACCTGGACCGAGGCCGAGATGGGCCGGGCGCTGTTCTATTACGACGGCGTGGTCAACCAGAAGTTCCTGACGGTTCACTCATGAGCGGCCACAAGGGCTCCGGGCCGAGCCGACCGATCCCGCGCACCGAGCGCGCGGACGCCCCGGCGTACTTGCAGCGGCATCAGCAGCGTCGTGCCGCCGCCGCTGCCAGCGCGGCTCCGGCGGAGGCGCTCGACGGCAGCGACCACGTCGAGACCCCCGAGCCACACGTCGACCGCACCGGTGAGACCCCGCTCTATCTGCGGCGCTTCCGTGAGCGCCAGGTCAGCGAGCCGCATGGCCTCGACGCGCCGCTGCCGAGCTTCGCCGGCCAGGATCTCGGCACCAGCCGGGCGTGGGCCGAGGTCACCCGCACCAAGGAGATCATCCCCGAGCGGCGCGAGCAGCTCGCCGATGTCGACTGCGATGTCTACCTGATTCGCCACGGCGAGACCCAGGGCTACAGCTCGGAGTCGGGGCTCACCCCGCTCGGCGCGTGGCAGGCGCATCGCCGCGGCCAGGAGCTCGCGCGACGCGTGATGGACGGGCACTCCGTCGAGCTCGTCTGCGCGCCCACCAATCGGGCCCGGCAGACCGCCGAACATGTGCGCCGGGGGCTGCTCGACAACATCGAGATGTTTGCCCGCAAGAACACCGAGGTCGGGGAGTTGCGCGACGATGCCAACTTCCGCAACTTCGCCGTCGCCACGCCTGAGGGGCTGCGCGATGTCACCTCGGCCTTCCGGATCTACCACCGCGAGATGGAGAAGTACGAGCGCATCGGCCTAGGCGAGCGGCCCGGCTGGCTCGTTGAGGTCGACCGCTTCTGGGGCATCCAGCAGGGCGGCGGCGACCCGATCACGCAGTGGTTGACGATGCCGATGCTCTACTTCGAACCCCCCGTGACCGCCGTACGCCGCTTCTGGCGCGGCATCGTGGAGTTGCGCCGCAACGTCGGCGCGCGCCACCTCGTCATCGCGACCCACTCCGGCCCCATCCGCGCCTTCGCCACGACGGTGATGGGTTATGACCCCGGCGAGCCCTTCAACACCGAGTTTGTGCGGATCCGGCTGATCAAAGACGGGCCCACCGCGATCGTGCTCTATCGCAATCGCGTGCAGGAATTCCACATCCCAGACCTAGACGCCCTGCCCGACACCATGGACCCTCGGTTTAGTGGGCAACTCGAAACAGCCGATTTCGCCAACGAGGAGGTGCCGGCATGAATTCCGACGAAATGGGACCCACCGAGCGACCACATTGCGTGTCGTTTAGCACGCTGGCCGAGGAGCACCACGCCATTGTCGGCGGCAAGTGCGCCTCGCTCGGGATCATGAGTCAGGCGGGCCTGCCTGTCCCCCCGGGGTTCGCGGTGACCATCGCGGCCTACGAGTCGGCGCGGTCGACGGCGACCGACTACCAAGAGCTCACCGACATGCTCCGGGCAGTGCCCACCGGTGACGCAGTCTCCCTGGCGGTGGCCGGGGCGAAGGCTCGCGAGATGGTGGGGCACTGGGAGATCCCGGCCGACGTGCAGCAGTCCATCCGCGACAACTACGCCCTCCTGGAGGCTCGCTGCGGGGTGGAAAACGTGCCCGTCGCCGTGCGCTCCTCGGCGACCGCCGAAGACACCCCGGACGCCTCCTTCGCCGGCGAGCACGACACCTATCTCTGGGTACGCGGCGCCGACGACGTCTTGGAGAAGGTGCGGCAGTGCTGGGTCAGCCTGTTCACCGACCGGGCGATCGCCTACCGCGAAGAGATGGGCTATGACCACCCGCAGGTCGAGATGGCGGTCGCGGTGCAGAAGATGGTGCACCCCAAGTCCGCCGGCGTGGCCTACACGCTCGACCCGACCAACGGTGACCGCTCGAGCGTCTGCATCGACGCCGCGTGGGGCTTCGGTGAGGGCGTGGTCTCCGGCGATGTCACTCCCGACAACTTCCTGGTCGACAAGGTGATGTGGCACATCGGGCGCCGCACGATCTCCCCGAAGGCGCACGCCTACCTGCTCGCTGATAACCGGATCGACCGGGTCGAACTCGACGAGGCGAAGGCCAACGAGCCGTGCCTCGTCGACGCCGAGATCGTTGCGATCGCCAAGCTCGCCCGGCTCGCGGAGAAGCACTACAAGTGCCCCCAAGACATCGAGTGGGCGGTCGACCTCGACCTCCCCGATGGTGAAAACGTCGTCCTCCTCCAGGCTCGGCCGGAGACGGTGTGGAGCAAGCAATCCACCAAGGTGGGCGCCGAGAAGAACCTGATGACCAGCATTGTCGACACGCTGGTCAACCCGCTGTATTCGAAGAAGCAGGCCTAAACACAGTTCACGAGCACACCGCACGCAGCCACGACGCCAAAGTGAGTCAGTAGCGAACACGCAACAAGCAACCGGCCGGTTGCACAGCACCACCGCCCGAGCATCGCCTCATCAAACAACGGAGCAACACATGGCAGATCGCTTTCCGAGCCCCTTCGAGATCGAGACTCCCGAGGGCGCCGATGGCTGGCAAGAGCTTTACAACTACTCCTCGCTCTTTAGCGCCAACCGGCGTGACTACGAGGACGGCGCCTTCTGGTTCCAAGACGGCGTTCACTGGCCTGAGGCGCTGACGCCTTGGGACGCCTCGGTCTTCGAGATCGCGATCGCCTCGCTGGGTCAGTACAACACCCGCCACCTGCTGATCCCGCCGGCGCTCGGCGTGGACTACCGGATCCTCAACGGCTACGTGTACCTCGCGCCGGTGCCCGCGCCCGTCGAAGAGATCGAAGCCCGCGTGCCGCACTTCATGGAGCGCGCCGGCTTCTACTTCGGCAACTGGGACCGGCTGTATGACGACTGGCTGGTCAAGGTGCGCGCCCTCGTGGCCGACATGACGGCGCTGGAGTTCAGCACGCTGCCGGTCATGGAAGACATGGAGGTCATCACCTCCGGTGCGGGCCGGGGCTCGGGCGCCGACCTGATCGGCAACTACCACAAGCTCATCGACTCGATCGTCACCTTGTGGCAGCACCACTTCGAGTTCCTCAACCTGGGCTACGCGGCATACCTGGACTTCTTCGGCTTCTGTAAGCAGGCCTGGCCGAGCATCCCCGACCTCGCGATCGCCAAGATGGTGGCCGGCGTCGACGTCGACCTCTTCCGCCCCGACGATGAGCTGAAGAAGCTGGCTCGCCTCGCGGTCTCCTCCGGCATCGCCGACCGATTCGCCTCCGGCGATGTCGACACGACCTGCGAGCTGCTCAAGGCTGACGACGCGGGCCGGGCATGGATCGAGCAGTGGGAGGCCTCGGCCGAGCCGTGGTTCAACTTCTCCACCGGGTCGGGTTTCTATCACTCCGACAAGATCTGGATCCAAAACGTCGAGGTGCCGTTCGGCTACATCGGCAACTACATCACCAAGGTGCAGGAGGGCGTCGACCTCAATCGTCCGGTCGAAGCGCTGCACACCGAGCGTGATCGGGTGGTGAGCGAATACCGCGACCTGCTCGACGCCGATGAGGACAAGGCCGCGTTTGACGCCAAGCTCGGGCTGTCGCGGGTGGTCTTCCCCTACGTGGAGAACCACAACTTCTACGTCGAGCACTGGGCGCACTCGGTGATCTGGCGCAAGATGCGCGACGTCGGTCAGGTGCTGCTCGATGCGGGCTTCACCGATGCGGTCGACGACGTCTTCTACCTCAAGAAGTACGAGGTCGCCGACGCGATCTTCGACATCTACTCCTCGTGGGCCGTCGGTGCTCCGCCGGCCGGGCCGGGCCACTGGCCGGCCGTGGTGGATCGCCGCAAGGGCATCCTGGCCAAGCTCAAGGGCTGGGCCGCAGTGCCCGCACTCGGCGAGCCGCCGGAGGTCGTCACCGAGCCCTTCACCGTCATGTTGTGGGGCATCACCTCCGACTCCGTGGCGGCTTGGCTCAACGCCGGCGGCGAGGGCGACGAAGGCTCGCTGAGCGGCTTCGCCGCCTCGCCGGGCCTCGTCGAGGGTCCCGCGCGCGTCATCTTCGGCGCCGACCAGATCGGGGAACTGCAGGACGGCGAGATCCTCGTCGCCCCGCTCACCGCGCCCTCGTGGGCACCGGTCTTCGGCAAGATCAAGGCGACCGTCACCGACGTCGGCGGCATGATGAGCCACGCCGCCATCGTCTGCCGCGAGTACGGCCTCCCGGCCGTGACCGGCACGGCATTCGGCACCAAGAAGATCACGACGGGCCAGATGCTCCGGGTCGACGGCAACACCGGCCAGGTCACCATCCTCGACTGAGGCCCCGCCGAAACCCGCGGACGTGCGGCAAATCGACCGCCCAGGCGACCGATTTGTCGCACGTCCTGCGTTGGGGACTGCGAACGCCCTACATTCGACCTGTGGGTTTTCGTCGCGCTCTTATGGTTGTCCGCAGGAGCTATGCATCAGCGGTGGCCATCGTGTCTTTCCTTGTCGCGTTTGCTATGTCGGATATCGGGTTCGAGCGCGTGGCCTGGGCGGCCGTCATCTTCGGCGTTCTCGGCTCACTGTTGGTCGGCATCTGGGAGCGCCGCGGCCGCAGCCCAACGGGTTAGTGGACTTCGGATCAGGCCCCGCCCTTCACGTAGGGTTCGGGTGCATTCGAACCGCGAGAGGCAACCATGGAATTCACTTGGGGAGCGCGCGAGACCATCCTGCTCACCCTGGCGCTCGTGACGTTCTCGGTCGAAACCTGGCTAGGAAATAGAGGCTGGCAGTTTGCGGACTGGAGCAAGATGAGATGGTTTTGGGCTCTCGGTGTCCTTTTGCTCCCACTGATTGCTGTTCCTGGCTACCTCTTCCACCTTCTCATCGGCTGGCGAAAGCAAGCTCAAACCCAGATTGCGCTGAGGCAAGGGGCTGAACCAAGCTGACGGGCGCCTCAGCCTCCGGTGCACGTCGTACGCCGAGCCACCCCAGATCCCGAAGACGTGCGACGAACCGAGCGCCCGGGCGACCGATCTGCCGCACGTCCGACGAGGGGCGGCGAGGGGGGCGCGGGCGGCCAGGCTGCGGCAAGCAGACTGTTCCGCATAGAGGGAGGGTGGTTGCCCATTTGAGGCCGGCACCCAAAGGTGTTGGCACCCTAGTTTTCCAGGGTGCGGCGACGCCAGCTGGCGTCGTGCGCGCCGCGATCAGGAGGACCGAGACACATGCTGACTGTTGAACAAAACGAAGAACTCACCCGCGTCGGGCCAGGCACCCGGATGGGCGAGCTCCTGCGTCGCTACTGGTACCCGATCGCCTTCGAGCAGGACTTCGACGGCCGGCCCACCAAGTCGGTCCGCCTGCTCGGCGAGGACTGGACGATCTACAAGACGCCCTCCGGCAAGTACGGCATCGTCGGCGAGTACTGCCCCCACCGTCGCGCCTCGCTGACCTATGGCGTGGTGCACGAGGACGGCATCCGCTGCGGCTACCACGGCTGGAAGTTCGACTTCTCCGGCCAGTGCGTCGAGCAGCCGGCCGAGTCCGACAACACCACCTTCCGCGACAAGATCAAGGCGCGCGCCGGCTCTGCGGAGGCCATGGGCGGCATGATCTGGGTCTACGTCGGCCCGACGCCGGTGCCGGTGCTGCCGCGCTTTGACGTCTACGTCCTCGACGGCCTGCGCGATGTGGGCGTGGCCACGCTCCCGTGCAACTGGTTCCAGATCATGGAGAACTCCGTGGATCCCCACCACGTCGAGTTCCTGCACGGCATGTACTTCGACTTCGTCGGCAAGGTGGAGGGCTTTGAGGCCCCCAAGTCCTTCCAGAAGAAGCACATGAAGGTCGCCTTCGACGAGTTCGAGTTCGGCATCATCAAGCGGCGCGTGCTCGAAGGCCACAGCGAGGCCGACGACGACTGGGCCGTGGGCCACCCGCTGATGTTCCCCTACGGCATGCGCGTGGGCGGTCAGTGGATCGACCAGATGCAGATCCGCGTCCCGATCGACGACACCACCACCTGGAAGCTCTTCTACTCCCTGCACCACCCCGACGGCGGCACCTGGGAGAAGCAAGACCGGCCCGTGGTCTATGACTACGCGTGGAAGGACGAAAACGGCGACTTCATCACCAACTACGTCGAGGGCCAAGACGTGATGGCCTGGGTCTCCCAGGGCGCCATCACCGACCGCACCCAAGAGCACCTCGGCCGCTCCGACCAGGGCGTCGCGATGCTGCGCAAGATGTTTAAGGAAGCCATGCAGTCCATCGAGGACGGCGAAGACCCGCCCGGCGTGGTTCGCGAGCAGCACGACGTGATCCACCTGCCGTGTGAGCGCAACAAGTTCGGCGCCGGCACGGCCTTCACCGACCAGTGGATCACCGGCGGCTCGATGAAGTTCTCGCCGATCAAGGACACCCTGCTGGCGCTGCACCGCGACGCCGCCGTCGTCCGCGAGAAGGCCGCAGCCAGTGGCTGAGGGCCACACCGGCTGGCTGGAGACACACCACCGGGAGGTCCCGCCGTACGACCCGGCGATGCCGCACGACCCGCTCCGGTTGCCCCCGGCAACCGAGTGGTTCGCGCCCGACGCCGAGCGGCACCTGCTCGACAAGCCGAAGTTCTGCCCGATGTGCTCGGCCTCGCTCGACAAGGGCCTGACCTCGGAGTGGTGGAACGCCCATGAGCGGGTCTTCCTCACGTGGTGCGCCGCCTGCAGGTGGACCGGCAACGTGGTGCTCTTCAAGTACGCCGTGATCGAGGAGCCCGAGCACTAGTGCCGGGTTGGTGGGTGCGCACGTCGGCTCGACGTGCCCGGCGAACCTGCGCGGCCACATGAAGGCGCTGATCCTCGACTTCGGGGGACCGGTGCTGCTGACGCCCTTTGAGCTGGTCGAGTCGGGCACGGCGGCATACCAGCTGTTGCACGGGCGTGGGCCGATGGCGACCCCGGAGCACCCCGACCCCGACTGGGCCGAGCTGCAGGCGGGTCGGATCAGCGAGCGGACCTATTGGGACCATCGCGCCACGGAGTGGCACGACCTGGTCACGGCGGATGGGCCGGTGGACCACGAGCCCACCGTCCAGTCGATGATCGCGCACCTTTACGAGCCCGCGCGGCCCGAGCTGGTGCGCCCCGGCGCGCTCGCACTGATCCACGAGGCGAAGCTCGCCGGCCACCCGGTCGGCGTCCTCACGAACGATCTGCGGGCCTTCCACACCGATGCGTGGGTGGCGCAGATGCGGGTGCTCGACGAGGTGGACGTGATCGTCGACGGGTCCACCGAGGGCTATCTCAAGCCGCACCCGCGCCTGTATGAGCTGATGAGCGAGCGACTCGGGGTGGAGTTTGCCGACATGGTCTTCGTCGACGACCAGATGACCAATATCCGAGGCGCCGAAGCGCTCGGCATCCCATCAGTGCTCTTCGCTCCGCAAGACCCAGCGGCGGCGTATGCCGAGGCGCGAGGTCTGCTCGGGAGCTGACTTAGTCAGCGCTCCGACTGGTCAGCGCCGACCGATCAGCGCTCCGACTTGGGGCCCTTGGGGCCGTGTTCCTTGTCGTGTCCCAGCGCCTTGCCCTGCCCGGGGTGGTCGGCCTTGGGGCCGGCCGCTTGGCTCGGGTGAGCCGGGTGTGTCGGGTGGACGGGATGAGTCGGGTGGACCGGATGCGCGGCCGGTGACTCCGAGCCCTCGCTGTCGGGCATCTCGCTGGAGCCGTCGGTGGGCTCTTCGGTGGGAGCCATCAGCTCAGCGCAGAACATCTCGATGTTGTCGACGCCACCGGCTGCCTCGGCCAGAGCGGTGAACGCAGCGCTGTCCTCGGACTTGCCGTCGTTGTCGGTGGCTCCCGCGGCAACCGCGGTGCACAGCCCCTTGAAGTTGGGAGATGGGTGCGTCTCGGGTGACTCCGAGGCGGACGACGACGAAGAGGCCGGCGCCGGGGCGGGGCCCTGACGCTGCGGGAGTACGCCGGCGGCAGCAGCCAGTGCGACCCCACCGGTGGTCACACTGACTGCCGCCACGGCTGCCACGACTTTGGCCGACATTGATGCAGCGAGCGACTTCTTCATCAGAGCGAGTCTTCCTGTCGTGGGCTGGGCAGATGTTGGCATCTGCCGGAACGACGCGCGCGCAGCACTCTCACCAGCCAGCTCAGCATCGGTCGCCGGGGCTGCGGCGGCCGACAAGAGCTCTCCGATTCGGCTGGCGTGGACATCAGCCCCGTCGAGCAGGCGCTCGGCGGTGAAGGCGTCCAGGTCTGGCGTGCGTCGGTCGTTCATCTCATCTGTTCAGCGTTATCGCGGCGGAAAGTGTCACACCCATGGTTTCCTGAACTCCAACCCAGCCCCCGACGCTCCCGCTCACCAGGAGTCACCCCCCTCTCCCATGGACGCACCTGCCACCCCGGATGACGACCTGCTCGCCGCCAAGGCCGGCGACGAGGAGGCCTTCGCGCGCGTGTATCGGGCGACGCAGCCGGGCCTGCTGCGCTATGTCCGCGTGCTCGCCGGTGCCGACGCCGAGGACGTATGCGCGGAGGCGTGGCTGCAGGCCTGCCGGGACCTGGCCAGCTTCCGCGGCAACTTCGAGGGCTTCAAGGGCTGGATCGCCCGCATCGCGCGCAACCGCGCGATCGACCTGGCTCGCGCCTCACAGCGGCGCCCCGCCGATCCGGTCGCCCCCGCGGAGCTCTCCTTGGTGGCCGACGAAGTGGTGACCCCGACCGGCGAGGAGTCAGCGCTCGTGGCGATCACCACCGACGCTGCGCTCGCCCTGATCGCGTCCCTGCCCCGCGACCAGGCCGAGGCGGTGCTCCTCCGTGCCGTCCTCGGCCTCGACGCCAAGACCGCTGGGCAGGTGCTCGGCAAGCGTCCCGGGGCGGTGCGCACCGCGGCATACCGAGGGCTGCAGACGCTGGCCAGACGACTGACCGAAGCCTGAGCGGTATCCCCACAGCCCCTTGCCCCTCCTTGGCGAGTGAACCGGCGTTGGGCCGGTGCCAGCAGGAACTGGATGCCAGGAGGAACACCCGTCATGGATAAGTCAGACAACAGCATTGCCGTGCTGCGGCAACTGCACGAGCTTGGTGCGATCAACCTCGATGTGTTGGTCCACGAGGCCGGCAAGGTGCGCGAGGTCATCAGCGCCAATGGCTACGACCCCGAGTGGGACATTTGCTACAAGTTCACCGTGCACATCGGTCCGCGCTTCTTCGACCTCACCGAGGTTGCCGAGGAGATCCGCGGTCTGGGCTACGAGATGAACCGGATCGGCTGATGCTCACAACGGTCCGGGCCGTTCGGCCTCTCGAAGAGGCACGGCCCGGACCGGAGGTCGGACTCGCTCTGCGCCTGCTGGTGCAGGCCTTGGAGGTCGCCGACCTGCTGGTCCGGGACGTGTTGTTGCCTGCCGCCGCGGCTCCCGATGCACCCGACCAGCTCAAGGAGATCGCCGAGGTCGGCATGCTGCTGCGCGCCGCAGCCCGGGTCGAGGATCGCGAGGTGCGGGCGCGCGTCGACGCGCTGGCTGCGCTGATCTCTCCGCTGGCCCGCGGAGATGTCGTACGCCGGCAACTGCTCGCGCGGGTCTCCGACGCCGCGCCCCGCACCTTGGCGCATGGCTGCCTCACCCAAGCCGGTTGCCCTGATCCCGCCTTCGACCGAGAGGTGCGCCGAGCCCTATCGGCATCGACGGCGAAGGCCGCTGAGCGGGTTCCCTATCGCCTCCTGGACTCGGCCTGGATCCGCCACCTGACGCTGGGCGATGCGGAGCTCATCGAGCACCCGTCGCTGCCGTTGACCTGCCTGGGCGTGGGCGTCGACTTGGTCGGCGTCAGCGTGGAGGCGGCATACGCGCTGAGTCACACGCTGCCCTATGCCACCGACTTCGGTCGGCTGAGCTTGCCCGGATGGGTCGACCGGCAGCGCCAATCCGAGCTGGCCGACGGCCTGATCGCCAAGGCGCTCGCCGAGGAGGACATGGACCTGCTCGGCGAACTGCTCATGGCTCCGGCGTTGCTGCGGCTGCCGTGGTCGCCGATGCAACGCTTCGGCTTCCGGGTGCTGACCGACGTGTGGCGCCGCCATCCGATCCTGCCCGGGCCGGGCGTGCCGCCCGCAGCTCCCGGCGAGGACGACCAGGCGCGCAAGCGCCGCGTGCTCGGCACGGTGTATCACACCTCGCTGGTGGGCGGCCTGCTGATGGCGCTGCTGTTGTGGCGCGATGAGGTGCCTCACGCGATCAGTGCGGAGCTCCCGCCGACCACCTCCGGCCCCGCCTGGCGGGCGAGCTGGCAGGGGCTGAGTGCGGCCCAGCGGGCGGAGTACGCCGTGGCGCCCTGGCTGATTGCGATGCACGGCGCGATGGAGGCGATCGATGTCGGCGCGATGATCGCGCTCCTGCGCGACCCGACGGCCGCGGCCGCTCCCGTAGAAGTCGTGACCCAGGCGGCCGAACTCATCGGCCGGCTGATCTCGGCGCTGGATGGCGCGGCGGCATACCCCGGCTGAATGTGTAGTTTTTCGGCACCTGGTGCTCGAAAAGCACACATTCGCGGCCGGAAGGCGGCGCGGCTGTTCCGTCCTCCGGAACGACTAGCGGCGTCGCGCCGGTCGGCGCAAGGATGCAGGGAGCATTCGTCGAAGGAGGCCAGGTGGTCGAGCAGCGCGAACTTCGGGTTCAGCAGATGTCGTGGGAGGCCGAGGGTGTGCTCTCGGTCCGGCTGACCCGGATCGAGTCCAACGACCCGCTGCCCGAGTGGGCGCCCGGGGCGCACATCGACATCTATGTGCCCGATGGCACGACCCGGCAGTACTCGCTGTGCGGCGACCCCGCCGACCTGTCGCACTATGAGATCGCCGTGCTCCGCGAGCCCGAGTCACGCGGCGGCTCGTCGTTTATCCACGAGCAGTTGCGCGTCGGCGACCGCATCCTGGTCACCCGCCCCAAACACCACTTCAACCTCGAACCGGCGACGGCCTACGCCCTCATCGCGGGCGGCATCGGCGTCACGCCGATCATGACCTTCGCCGAGCGGCTGGCCGCCGAGGGCAAGCCCTTCACGATGACGTATGGCGGCCGCTCGGCCGACACGATGGCCTTCCGGTCGCGCCTGGCGGCTCTGGGCGACAAGGTCAGCTTCCTGGCCGAAGACGTCGACGGCCGCCCCGACCTCGCCGCGATCGTGCGGGCGCTGCCCGAGGGTGGGCTGGTCTACGTCTGTGGTCCGCTCGCCCTGCTGCGGGCCGTGGAGTCGGCGGCCGAAGCGGCCTACGGCGCCGATCAAGACATCGTCCGCTTCGAGCTCTTCAGCCGCGCCGGCATTGAGGTCGACGACTCCCCGGTGGAGGCCGTCGGCGACACCTACGAACTCGTGCTCACCCAGTCGGGCCACACGCTGCGCCTCAAGCCCGACGCCAACATCCTCGACGTCGTCCTCGCGCTCGGCATCGAGGTCGAAAATGACTGCCGCGACGGCATCTGCGGCTCCTGCATCACCCCGGTCCTCGATGGCACCATCGACCACCGCGACTTGGTGCTGACCAAGCGCGAGCAGGCGGCAATGGACCAAATGATCATCTGCTGCTCCAAGCCCACCAGCGCCCGCCTCGAACTCGACCTCTAGGCCCCTCCGGGTTATCCACAGGCGGCAAATCGGGGGCGGCAAACGTGGGTAAAGACGGCTAGCCTGACCGGAAGTTCTTTTCGGTAAGGGGGCCACGTGGGCAGCAACCGACTCCTCGCAGCAGGCATCGCTGCCCTCGCGCTCGCGCTCGGCGCCACCGGTTGCACGAGCGCTGACGAGCCCGACCCGACCCCGACCAACTCGGCCTCGCCGGCCGAGTCCGCGAGTACGACACCGTCCCCCACTGCCTCCCCGTCGCAGGTGGCGCAGGAGACGGCGGAGGAGTTCATCCGCCGCTGGCCGATCTTCGAGCACCAGATGCTGGTGACCGGAGACACGGCCGAGTATCGGGCGCTTACCAAGGGGTGCGATGCGTGCAAGCGCCTTGCCGATCAAGTGGAGGGCTTCTACGCGGCGGGGGGCTACGTGAAGGTCTCCCCTCAGCGGATCCAGTCACTGAAGACTGTGCGCCTATCGGAGCAGCGGGCCGTATTCATTGTCAGCGCTACCTCGGGACCGACGCGTTACCGCGAGTCATCCGACTCAAGTGAGGAGCGCCTTCCGGGGGGCCCGGCGCGGTTTCAGTTCACGCTGCGCAAGGCGCAACAGGGATGGGTACTGATCGAGAGCGTCGGGCTGACAGGATGATTCGTCGAATACTGGTCGCCCTCTTCTGGGTGTGTGCGTTGGTCGTGGTCCCGGGTGTGCCAGCCGTGGCGGGTTGCGATCCCGGCTCGTCTCTGTTCGATGCCAGTAACAACTGCAACCACTCCGCAGACGAGGTGAAGGGGTTTTACGCGACCTCGGCCTCCGATGGGTACCGCTACAAGCTCACTCCCGACTGTGGCCGCGATGCGGCGGGGGTGGGCGATATCTGTGCCAACCCACGCATGTGCGCCGTGCCGGCGGGCACCTTCCACTACTTCCTCTGGCGGCAGCCGTTGGCTGGTGGCGAGTGGGCGAGCATCGGGGGAGTCTGCCTTGGCCAAGATGACCTCGCCGATCTCGGGGTGATCACGCCGGCGATGGTGGCCAACGAGTTCCGGCGCCTCGATTGGCCGGTGGCCGAGCTCGTGGTTCAGCCGCCGGGAGGCGAGACGCTGGTCAACTTCGAGACGAACTTCTACACCGAGCTGACCGAGCGGGAGACGCAGACCGTGCGGCTGTTGGGGATCGCGGTCACGATCGAAGCGACGCCCGACTCTTATGCCTGGCACTTCGGCGATGGCACGAGCGACCGCACCAACACTCCGGGAGCCCCGTTCCCCCGGCTGCTGGTGACCCACGAGTTCACCAACGCGCACGTGACGGTGCACCCGAGCGTCGATGTGACCTACCGGGGGCGCTACCGGATCGCCGGCGGCCAGTGGATCGACATCCCGGCCACCCGCACGATGACCGGACCCGACGTCCCACTTCGCGTCATCGAAGGGGAGCCCAAGCTGGTCGGCTAACCGTCGAGGGGCAGCGAGGCGATCAAGACGATGCCGCTGTCGCCGGTCACGGTGACTGGCCCGGCCACCGGTCCGAGGGCCTTGCGCAACTGCAGCGGGCTGGCGCCCTCGACGACCAGGCTGAAGCCCGGCGGATCCGAGGTCACCCGCAGCGTCGCGCTGTCGACGCCCGGCAGCGGCAGGGCCACCAGCAGTGCCGTGCGGGCT
>JBAQXA010000249.1:0-2371 GCA_049299195.1 Nocardioides sp. | reverse complement strand
GCGGCGGACCGTGCCACCGGAGCGTGTCGCGGACCATCCGGCGCAGGTCGGGGGAGCGGCCATCGCGAGCCGGGGTCGTACGCCGCGTCCGCCGGCGCGGGGGCGTGAGCCGCATCCGCTTGGTGATCCGGCGGATCGCCAGCAACTCTTCGGGGCTGCAATCGGCAAACGACTTCGCTTTGAGCGTGGCGACGCTGGAGCCTTGCAGGCCCATCTCGCCGGGCGGGTCTTCCCCGAGTTCACGGCCGGGCTCGGTCTCCGGCAACTGAAGCTGGGCGGCCGCCTCCGCGCGTGAGCTGGCGGGGACCGCGAGTGTTCGCGGTGCGGGAGCGGCCGGCGTACCGAGGAAGTAGGTGCGGAAGATCTCGTCATACAGCGGCAGGTCGTCGCGGCGGTGCACCAGGGTGCCGCGCCCGGACCAATAGACGTCCATCAGATCGCCGACGTTGAGCACCGCGACGGCTTGGGTGAACGCGAGCACGTCGCCCGCGCCGACAGCAACCCCCGCCGCGCGCAGCGCCCGGCCAAACCCGACCAGGGAATCGACGACTTCGCGGGCGACCTCGCTGGTCTCGCCGTCCACTGTCTCGGTCACCGGGGTCACCACTGGCTCACGTGAGTCGTTCAGCCGACCACGATGTGCGTGAGTTCCTCATGAACCAGCTCGAGGTCATCGGGGTCCTTGATCACCGCGCTGAGCGTCTCGGCGGCGGTCTGCTCGTCGAGTTGCGCGACCTCAAGGACGTCGAGGGTTTCGACCCAGTCGATGGTCTCGGCGACGCCCGGAGGTTTGGCCAGTTCGAGATCGCGGAGGCGATGCACCGCCGCCACCACCTGATCGGCCAGAGCCTGCGAGGCCTGCGGCTGCCGCTCCATGACGATCTCGAGTTCGCGCTCGGCGGTCGGGTAGCCCACCCAGTGATAGAGGCAGCGCCGCTTGAGGGCGTCGTGGAGTTCGCGGGTGCGATTGGAGGTCAGGATGACAAGCGGTGGCCGCTCGGCGGCGATAGTGCCGATCTCGGGAATCGTGATCTGGAAGTCCGACAGCAGCTCCAGCAGGAAGGCCTCGAACTCGTCGTCCGCTCGGTCGACCTCGTCGATCAGCAGCACCGCCCGATCGCCCGAACGCACGGCGGAGAGCAGCGGCCGCTCGATCAGGAACTCGGGGGCATAGAGGGAGCCAACCGACCCGGTCAGTTCGCCCTCGGAGACGGCCCGGATCTGGAGCATCTGGCGGGCGTAGTCCCACTCATAGAGCGCCTGGTGGGTGTCGATCCCCTCATAGCACTGGAGGCGGATCAGCTCGCGATCCAGCACGGTGGCGAGGGTCTTGGCGATCTCGGTCTTGCCGACGCCGACCTCACCCTCAAGGAGCAGCGGCCGGCCCAACTTGAGAGCCAGGAAGACCGTGGTGGCCAGGCCACGATCGGCGAGGTAATGGCCCGAGCGCAGGAGTGCGCCAAGCTCGTCGACATTCTGGGGAAGGGCCATGGAGGGATCAGGAGGTCTGGTCGCCGAGCACGAGGTCCCGGATCGACTGACCCGGGGCGGCGAGCTTGCCTTCTCGCGCCAGCGTCGCCCGCCAGGCGGTCCGCAGGTCACCGCCGGTCTCCGCAAAACCCTCAAAACTGACGTCGCGCATGTTTTTGCAGGTCTTCTGAGGGGCGCACGCCTCATCGAGCTCGGCGGCGGCCGTCGGGTCGGCCGACCACTGGGCGCGCAGGGCCGACATGGTGCCGGCGGTGGCGGCAGACGTGGGCGAGGTTTCGCTCGTCATTCGGCACTCCTCTTCTGATCATCGACCGGTTCAGGATAGGCGCCCGACCGCGCGCCGCGGCCGCACGACCTAAGGATTCACTGGGCTCACAGCGGACCGCCCGCGCGACCCGTCCCTACGGCGATGGCCTGGCCGAGGACCGACAGGGCCACCTCTTGTGGGCTGGTGGCCCCGAGATCGAGGCCGGCGGGGCCATAGATCGCGGAGTCGTCGTCGACGCCCCGGACTGCCAGCCAGTCGCGCAGAGCAAGCTGAGCGGGCCTGCCGCCGAGGGCTCCGATGTACCCGACCCGGCTGCGCAAGGCCGCCATCAGCACCGGGCCGGCGACCTCGACGTCGTGGCCACTGACCACCAGTTTGTCGAGCGGGCTGAGCCCGACGACGAGGTCGGTGGCGCGGGCCGGGTCAAACGCGCGCTGCACCTGCCAGCCGAGGAAGCCGCCGAGTTGCTCCATCGCGTCGATCATTGGCCCGCCGCCGACCAGGACAAGCGTCGGGACCGGCACGAAGACCGAAACAATGCGCTCGGCCGTGACCTCGGTGGTGGCGCGGCCGGACCGAGTGAGGGCCCGCAACTGGTCGGCGAGGGCTGTG
>JBAQXA010000248.1:0-6400 GCA_049299195.1 Nocardioides sp. | reverse complement strand
GGCTCGACCTGACGGCCGGGGAACACCTCCTCGTCTCGGGAGCCAACGGGTCCGGCAAGTCAACGCTGCTGGGGGTGCTGAGCGGACGGATCGGTGCCGGTGCGGGGGTGGTGGGAGTCGGGGCGGTGGGGATCTCTGGGGCGGTGGCGGTCTCTGGGCAGGTGATGGTTGGGGCGCGACGGGTGCGCGAGCTCACCCAGGATCCGACCTTCGCCGACCTTGGGCGAACCGTTGAGCTCACCTATCGGGCCGCCGTCGGGTCAACGGCGCCTCCGCTGCGCGAGCTCGGGTTGGTGCACCCGAGAGACCTGAACCGCCCGGTCGGGTTGCTCTCCACCGGGCAGCGACGCCGGCTCGCGTTGGCGATCGTGCTCGCGGAGGGGCCGGATCTGCTGCTGCTCGATGAGCCCACCAATCACCTGAGCCTGGCGCTGGCCGGCGAGCTGGAGGAAGCGTTTGGTCACTGGGCTGGCGGGCTGATTGTGGCCAGCCACGACCGGTGGCTGCGGCGCCGGTGGGCGGGGGCGGAGTTGCGGCTCGGGGAGCTTGGTTAATGAGCCGGGGCTAGATGAGTCGGGTTAGACGAGCTGGGCTAGATATGTCGCGGGCGTGCCCCAGGGTCTCCGACTTAGGGGTGCCCGGCCTCTCGGAAGCACCCCTCGGTGAGCACCGGCACCGTTGCGGACACGTCGAGCGCGGCCGCCATCGCGACGTCTGCCGCGAAGCCCATCTCGATGAGCTCGATGCCGCTGACCGTCTGGTCCAGCTCGTGGGCCAGCTCCGGTGCGACCGCGTCATACGCCCGCGCGGCAGCACGTGCTTCGGGGGACCAGCGGCCGGTTGGCTGCTGTTCCCGCAGGGCGCTCAAGACGGCGCCGGCGCCCCAGAGGTCTTCTTGGGCGACGCGCAACGAGCCGTCCGGCCAGCGCTCACCGGCGGCGATGACGACCACCGCGAGGGCGGGATCTTCGGTGAGGAGCTTGGCGAGGTGGCCCGCCACCGCCGCTCGATTGCGCAGCGACGCCGCGATGACGTCTGCGCCGCCTTCGGCGAGCAGCGCGCTGATCGTCGAGCCGTTGGGGGAGGGCAGCACGAGCCGTCCCGAGAGACCGGCGCGGGCAATGCTGACCGGGGAGAGGCTCACCGCGGGGACACCCGCCGTGGGGTTGCCCGACGCTCCAGGCACACCCTCGGCTTGACGCCGGCCCAGCGCGAGGTGCGCGTCATGCCGCCGAGCGAAGTCGGCCGCGTCGGCGCGCGCCCAACGGTAGGGGAAGACCTCCAGCCCGCTCGCCACCCCGACGGTCACGGATGTGGTGAAGCTCAAGATGTCAACCACAACGGCGCATCCCCGCCGACCCTCCTGGCGGACGCCGGTCAGACAGGCCTCGGCGCCGCTGGTCCCCCAGTCGAGGTGAATGTCTGTTGAGGGCACGGCGTCAGCCTGTCACCTCTGCGGGACGCGCGGGTCACCACGGGTGCACTGGCGGGTGTCGGTGGCGCAGGCCAGACTGTCGGGATCAGGGTCAACGGGCCAGGGATCAACCGGCCAGAGATCAACCGGCCAGGGAGTGGAGGGAGCGCGATGACTGCTCGCGTGCGTGTGCTGGTAGGGACCCGCAAGGGGGGTTTCATCCTCACCTCCGACGAAAAGCGGCGGGAGTGGCGGGTGCAGGGGCCGCTCTTCGCGGGGTGGGAGATCTTCCACATGAAGGGCTCGCCGATCGACCCGGACCTGCTCTACGCCTCCCAATGCAGCAGTTGGTTCGGGCAGGTGCTGCACCGCTCGGCCGACGGTGGCGCGACGTGGGAGGTGGTCGGCAACGACTTCGCCTACGACGGCATCCCGGGCACCCACCTGTGGTACGACGGCACGCCGCACCCGTGGGAGTTCGCGCGAGTCTGGCACCTCGAGCCATCACCCTTCGACCGCGACACCGTCTTCGCCGGGGTGGAGGACGCGGCGCTCTTTAAGTCGACCGACGCGGGAGCCACCTGGCAGGAGCTCTCGGGATTGCGCGGACAGGGCTCGGGCGAGCATTGGCAGCCCGGAGCCGGCGGCATGGCGGTGCACACGATTCTGCTCGACCCCGCCGATCCGCAGGTGCTGACCGTCGCGATCTCGGCGGCCGGCGTCTTCCGGTCTGTCGACGGTGGGGCGACGTGGACGCCCACCAACAAAGGGCTGCGCTCGGGCGAGATTCCCGACGGCGACGCCGAGGTCGGGCACTGCGTGCACCACCTCGCCACCCACCCGAGTCGCCCTGAGACCGTCTTTATGCAGAAGCATTGGGACGTCATGCGCAGCGACGACGCGGGCGCGACCTGGCGCGAGATCAGCGGCAACCTGCCCAGCGACTTCGGTTTCGTGGTCGACGTGCATGCCCACGACCCGGACACCGTCTATGTCATCCCGATCCTCTCCGACATGTACCACTACCCACCCGACGGCAAGCTCCAGGTGTGGCGCTCGACCACCGGGGGTGAGGTCTGGGAGCCGCTGACCAACGGGCTGCCGCAGGAGCACTGCTACGTCAACGTGTTGCGCGACGCGATGGCGGTCGACTCGCTGCCCGAGTGCGGGGTCTACTTCGGCACCACGGGTGGTCAGGTCTACGCCTCGCCCGACGGGGGCGAGTCCTGGCAGGCGATCGTGCGAGACCTGCCGGGGGTGCTGTCGGTGGAGGTGCAGACGCTCTCGTGAGCGGGGTTGGTACGGCGGCCGCGGGGGATGGCGCTGCTGGTTTTGCGATCCGCGTGGTGCTCCCCGGCCATCTGCGCACGCTTGCGGCCGTGGCCGAGCGGGAGGTGACGGTGACGGCCGGGTCGGCCGACGTGAGCGGCGTACTGGATGCGCTGGAGGCGCGGTTCCCCCAACTGCGCGGCACGATCCGCGACCAGCGGACCGGCAAGCGTCGCCCGTTTGTGCGCTTCTACGCCTGCGAACTCGACCTCTCCCACGAGCCGGCCGATGCGCCCCTGCCCGCCGCGGTGCTCGCCGGCACCGAGCCTCTGCTGATCATCGGCGCCATGGCCGGCGGCTGAATGTGTCCTTTTTTGGCACCAGGCGCTTGAAAAGGACACATTCACCGGGCAGGGCGTGCCGCTGGCCGTCCACAGGGCCGATCTAGCGCTCGTTCTCCACAGGCGCGATGGAGGCCGGCCCGGGGCGCGCTGATCGCGGGAATGCTCCCGGGCATGGTCCTGGAGGTGAGAAACCACCCCGCGCTGGTCGAGCAGCACGGCATGCTCACGCGGGGACAACTGCTTGAGTGGGGCGCGAACGATGCCGACATCCGGCGGTGGCTGCATCGTCGCGATCTCGTGCGGGTGCTCCCGGGGGTGTATGCCGACCACACCGGGCCGCTGAGCTGGAAGCAGCGGTGTCTCGCCGGAGTGCTCGCCTATCCCGCGACCGCGCTCGACAAGGCCGATGCCGTCAGGTGGGCCTTGGGTGGGACCGCCCTCGCCGCTCAGTCGGAGCGCGATGCCGACGAAGGCGCCATTTCGCTGGCCTCGGCCTCCCATCGCCGCCTGCCGATCGGCCCCGGCTACACACTGACCCGGCTGACCACCTTCTCCGAGGCCGTCACTGACACGACTCCCCAACGCTTGCGCCTTGAGCCCGCCACTCTGCGCTGGGCGGCGAGTGCGCGGTCTGAGGCTGAGGCGGTGTCGCTCCTGACAGAGGTGGTGCGGTCGCGGCGTACGACCGCGGCACGGCTCCAAGCGTGGCTCCCTCGCTCGGGTCGGCTGCGGCACGGGGCGCTGATTGCGGAGGTGCTCACCGACATCGATCTCGGCACCAACTCGGTGGCCGAGCGAGAGTTCGTCAAGCTGGTGCAGCGTCCGCACGGGCTCCCCGTTCCGCGCCAGCAAACCCGCGCGAAGTCGGCCGGGATCACCCGCTATCACGACTTCGAGTTCGATGAGTTCGGCCTGACCGTCGAGGTCGACGGCTACGCCCACCACGGGAGTCGGTCGGCTCGCGACCGCGACCTGGCCAGAGATCTGCAGATCAAGCTCTCCGGGGCAGATGTCGTGCGCGTCGGCTATCGACAAGTCACTGTCGGTGCCTGCGACACGGCGGCTTCCCTCGGGTACTTGTTGGCCCGGCGAGGCTGGACTGGGCGGTTGCGTGCGTGTTCGGCGGGTTGCGCTGCCGTGGCCGGCATACTCCCGGTCTGAGTGTGTACTTTTCCGCCACCAGGTGCTCGGAAAGTACACATTCGGAGCCAGCGGTTGCCTCTGCGACGCTCGCGTCAGCGGTCGATGTGGTCGGCCCAGCTGCGACGGCTGACCTCGGCGCTGCCCTCGGTGGCGACGGTCTCGATGCTGACGTCGTAGCCGGCGGCGGTGATGGCGAGTTCGAGCTCCGAGCGCACCTGGATCGCCACTCCCGGCCAGCTCAGCTCAAACGTCGTGGCGGCCCAGGCGCTTTGGTCGAAGGTACGCCGATCGACCTCGACGCGGCCTTCGTAGCGCTCCAGGGAGCGGCCGCCATACGGCGTGTCGTATGCCGCCTCCGACAGCGTCTCGGCGCGGGTCACCCGCGCGAGCACATCATCGGTGACAGTCCAGCCGCGACCGGAGTGCTCTTCGCTCGAGTGGGCGGCGCCCGGGGGGAGCTCGGGTGTCGGGAAGCCACCGGGCGGCACGCTCAGCAGCGGCAACTCCAGCGCGCCCGCCTCGACGGTCAGAGAGACCGGCGCCGGGGGAGCGATGGTGTTGGGCCAGTCGGCCCCGGCCACGCTGACGCGCAGCAGATGGCCGGCGTCGAGGTGGTAGGCGCAGGCATCCAGCGCAAGCTCGACGTCGAAGGTCTCGCCGGGGGTCAGCGCGCGGGGAGCGCCATGCACCCCGTCGCGATAGCGGAGGTCGAGCGTGCCGCGGGTGATCAGCGCAGACGTGCCGTCGGGGAAGACGTCGCACAGCTTCACCGACAGGCTGGCTTCGGGCGCGTCTGCCCGCAGCCTCAGGCGAGCGACCGGGTGGCCGACGAAGGCGCCGTTCGGGGCGGCGAAATCCCAGGTCAACGACCGCGCGTCGTCGAGCCGCTGATCGAGGGAGAGCCCCCAGGGCAGGTGTCCGGCGCAATCGATCCACGCCGCCGTGCCGACATCGGGCGCGACGGCCAACGTCTTCGGCCCGTCCAAGGAGAGGCTGACGGTTTCGACGGGCGGCACCGACGGCAGACTCAGCCAGTAGCCCTCGTGCAGATCGAGATCGGGCTCCGGGCGAGTGGAGGCCCGCACGAAGACATCGGCGACCCGGGGCTCGGGTCCGCGCCCGCGCAGGTGGTGGTCGAACCAGGCCAGGAGTTCGGCGTCTTCGTCGACGCGCGGCCCCGGCATCGCCGTTGTTGTGTAAGCGTGGGCCCACGGCCCGGCGAGCAGCCGGTGGGGGACGCCCTGCGCCGCCACCCGCTCAAGGGTGCGAAACGAGTTGTTGCGATAGCCGTCGGCCCAGCCCGCGATGATCATCGTCGGGATGCGGAGGCGCTCATAGCCGCGCTCGGTGCCGTCGAGGCGCACCGAGCCTTCGTTCCAATAGGCGCCGTGGCGGTGCTCGCGCAGCCAGGTCACGAGCCACGGCTCGTTGGTCTCGAGCCGGCGCAGCCACTCCGCGCGCCACCCTTCGCCCCAGACCGCAGGCACCGGCGGCAGGACGTTCATGGCCGTCATGTAGTGGTTGTAGTCGACCTGATCGACCAGCCGCAGGGCCCCGCCGCGCCAGTGCACGTCGTCGGTCCAGCGGTCATCGGTGGCATAGATCGCGCAGATGGCCTTCAGCTCAGGCGGCCCCTCACACGCGAGTTGGAGGGAGTTGAAGCCGGAGTAGGACGTGCCGAACATGCCGATCTGGCCGTCACACCAGTCTTGGCTCGCCAGCCACCCCATCACCTCGGCGAGGTCGGCCCGCTCGGCGATCTGGTACTCGTCGAGGGCGTCCCCCGAGCTGGACCCGGTGCCGCGCACGTCGACCCGGCACACGGCATACCCGCCGCGGTCGCGAAGGCCGCGGTAGTAGTCGGCGGCTCCGGAGGTCTGGTCGTCCTTGCGGTAGGGGAGCGCTTCGAGCAGGCAGGGCTGGGGGCCGAGCGCCGGGTCGGGGAGGTAGACCGTGGCGGCCAGGGAGACGCCATCGCGCAGGGCGATCCGGACCTCGCGCTCGCTCATCGGCGTACTCCGTCCAGCAGCGCGAGCACCTCGTCGGTCTGGATCGACAGAGACGTATTGCCGTCGCGGCCGGTGGTGTCGGCGGCGCCAAACATCGAGTTGAGCACGGCCTCCTCGGTGGCCTCGACGACTGCCGCAAAGAGCGGGTCGAGCGCGCGCCCGGTCACCAACGGCGTGCCGTCGGGCCGGCCGGATCGGTCCGTGCGCATGCCGGTGCCGAA
>JBAQXA010000247.1:0-2353 GCA_049299195.1 Nocardioides sp. | reverse complement strand
CGGGTGCCCCGCGCTCGGCCGGAGCCGGACTGCCAGCCAGGAGCCAACGCCGATGACCGCCATCCGCCGCGACTTCCGCAGTGACCTGATCATCGCCAGCCTCACCGCCCTGGCCACCTGGGTAACGAGCTGGGCGTGGACTCCACTCATGGAGTTGCCCGGTCGGTTCATCGCACCACTGCTCATTGTCTTGGTCTGCACCCTCCTTGCGGGCGCCGGCCTCCGCCACCTGCGGAGCCCCGCCGTGGTGGTGCTGCTCGGCCAACTCCTCGTGGGCGCTGTCGTATGCGGCGTACTCTTCGCCCCGTCAAGCGCCGAGGGCGGCGTATCGCTGGGCCTGGTGAGCCAGGCCTGGGCAGATGCCTGGGGCTCGGCGGCAAAGTACGCCGCGCCCATTCCGGCCCAGGCGCCCAGCATCGCGCCGCTCTTGATCACCGCAGGTGCTGCGCTCGGGCTGCTCGGCGACTTCCTCGTCTGCACGCTCCGGCGACCGGCGCTCGTCGCCCTGCCGTTGCTGGTGGGCCACCTCGTCCCGGCCGCCGTGACGGGAGAAGGTGCCCCGTGGTGGAAGTTTGCCGCCGCTTCCGGAGCCTTCTTGGCCGTGCTGGCCACCGTCCGCCTCGAGCAGGTCCACCGCTGGAGCGCCGGAGCCGACCTGGAGTCCCGCCGTTCGGGGCTCACCATGCACACGGGTGCCCTGTCGCGGAGCGCCGTGCAGGTCAGCGCCGCGGTCATCGCGATCGCCATCGGCGGCGCCTGGATCCTGCCGACCTGGAACGTCACCGAGTGGAGCCTCGCCCCCGGAGCCGGGGGAAGCCAGAAGATCACCATCCAGAACCCGATCGCCGATCTCTCCCGCGACCTCAAACGCCCGGTGGACGTGCCGATGATGCGCGTCCGGACGACCGATCCCGACCCGTCCTACCTGCGCATCGCAGTGCTGGCGCGCTTCCGCAATAGCGCCTGGTCGGCCGGGGATCGCAACTTCCCCGAGGAGCAAGTGGCGAGCGGGGCGGTCCCCTTGCCCGCCGGCATGTTCCCGCCCACCTCTCCCACGATCTATGACTACGAGATCCAGGCCCTGCCTCGGATGTCATCCACCTGGCTGCCGACCCCCACCGTCTTGACTGAGATCCAAGCCGCGGGCGCCTGGAAGTTTGATGTGGCCACGCTCGACTTCCTCGCCGCCGACGGTGACCTCAACACCGCCGGACTCACCTACACCGCGCAAGCCTTCGAGCCGTCCTACGACCCCCTGGCGCTCGCCAAGGCCCCTCCGCCGGGCTCGCGGGTCCCCGCCGGCTACTCGATCGTGCCGGCGGACCTCCCCGAGATCGTCCGGACGCTCTCCCAAGAGGTCACGGCAGGCCAGCCCACGAAGTTCCAGGAAGCGCAGGCCCTGCAGCGCTGGTTCCGCCGCGACGGTGGCTTCCGGTACTCCCTCGAAACCGCCCCCGGGACCGGCTCAGAAGCTCTGCAGAGCTTCCTCTCGAACGGGCCGGGCGGGCGCACCGGCTACTGCGAGCAGTTCGCCTCCGCGATGGCGGTCATGGCCCGCACCCGCGGCATCCCCGCTCGAGTGGCGATCGGATTTCTGCGGCCCGAGCGCCTCGGAGCCGAGCTGTTTGAGTTCAGCACCCATGACCTGCACGCGTGGCCCGAGCTCTACTTCAGCGGCGCCGGCTGGGTCCGGTTCGAGCCGACCCCCGGCCTTCCTGGAGCGACCGCGCCGGCATACACCACCGCTCGCTTGCCCGAATCGCAGCCGCTCCCCTCCGTCAGCGCCGCACCCGAGTCGGCCCGACCCAGCCGCGACACGGCCCCGCGCATTCCGGCCGAGCAGGTGGCCGACGATCAGGACTCCAATGCCTGGGTGTGGTGGGCCGCCGGAACAGCCGCGGTGTTGGTCCTGATCGGAAGCGCTCTGCTCCTTCCATCAGCGATGCGTGCAGCTCGCCGACGACGTCGGCTCCACCCCACCGACCCCCGGTCTCTGATCGAGTCGGGGTGGGCCGAGCTTCGGGATACGGCCATTGATCTCGGGCGCCCTTGGCCCGAGCAGCGGTCTCCCCGCGAGACCGGGGACTGGATGGTCACGTGCTTTGCCGCGGCCGACAGCGGGCGCTCCGAGGCTCCCCGGCAGGCGGTGGGTGCTGGCCGCAATCCGGCGGCAGAGGAGTCCTTGCGGCGGTTGGTGGGTCAACTCGAGCACGTGCGGTATGCCGCCTCCTCCCCCGCCATCGACCCGGCACTGCTGCATACCGACCTCGAGGCCTGTCGCGCCGCGCTCGCCGCCGGCGTATCACTGCGGCAACGGCGGGTTGCTCGCTGGTGGCCGCGCTCGGCCTTCCCG
>JBAQXA010000246.1:0-2034 GCA_049299195.1 Nocardioides sp. | reverse complement strand
CACTCGCAGTGCACGCGCGCGCACCACACCCGACGGGTCAGCGGCCGCCTTGCATCTCCGCCACGGCCGGCTTGACGTCACACAAGAACACCAAGGCAGCGATGGTGAAGGCGAGCTGCAGGAAGTTGAAGGGGCCGGCGAAGATCAAGAGCACCTGGAAGAGCAGCGCGAAGAAGAGGATGCCGATCCACATCGGCTTGTTGAGCTTGTCCGCCGCGAGGTAGGACTGCGGGGAGTACATCAGCGACTGCACCAAGGCGAAGCCCTTGAGGAGCACGAGCGCGAAGGAGATGCCCAGGGAGGCGTAGTACTCCAAGCGGTAGACGAGCAGGATCTCGCCCATCTCGAACATGTCTTGACCCATAGTGGGTGAAGCCTACCTACCGGCACCCAAGCGCAGAAGCGCCCCGTGTCGCGATGGACAGGGGGCGCTTCGCGCGGCCGAGTGCTGGGGGCTCGGCGGGTTTCTCTCAGGCGTCGGCCTGCGGGGTGACCGGCGCGGTGGTCGCGACCGGCGTGGTGCTCGCGGCAGGCGCGGTGCGCTTGGCCGGGGCGGTGCGCTTGCGCGCGGTCACAGGCGCCTTCTTCGCACCCGTCGCCCGGGCAGCCGAGCTAGCCGTGGCGCGCACCTCGGTGGTGGCCGTCGTGGCGGTCGCCGTCTTGGCGGCAGCCTTCTTCGGGGCAGCCTTCTTGGGGGCAGCCTTCTTGGGGGCGGCCTTCTTGGGAGCAGCCTTGGCAGCCGGCTTCACAACCGGGCTCGCAACGGCCTGCTTCTCGATCCGCAGGACGACCTTCTCGCCGCGCTTGGCCAGATCGACGTAGGTCGCGCTGGCGGTGTGGCTGGTCTCGGCCAGGCTCTTGTTGAGCGCGGCCAGGTTGCGGTCGACCAGGGTGGTCATCTTGCCCGGCAGTGCCGCGATCTCGGCCTGCACGTCGGCCCAAAGCTTGGCGGTGCGCTGCTCGACGTCCTTGCGGACCTCGGCGCTCTGCGCCACCACGTCGACGTCGCCGATGCTCTTCTGCATCTCGGCAACGCGCTTGGTGACCTCGGCGACCGCTTCACGCACGGTCTCGACGGCCAGATCGGTCATGCCGACCCCGGCATACAGCGGGCGACGGATCTCGGTGGGGACCTTGTCGGTCAGGGTGGCGGTTTTCGCCATCTCTCTCATCTCCTTTAGGTGCGCCCTGGTGGGCGCCGGTGGGTTTGTGGGTTGCTTGGGTATGCCGCGCCGGCGGCGCAGGCGTGCGGACTACTGGTGGGTTGCTGGCTGGTCGGCTGACGTCTGGTCGGCCGATACCTGGTCGAGCTGGGCCCGGTTGAGCGCCAGGAACGACGCATAGACATCGAGCAGGGACTGCTTCTGCCGCTCCGTCAGGGCCGGGTCGCCAAGCACGGCCAGCTCGACGGTGCTCGCACCCTCGCTCTCCGGGCTGACGATTCCCGCCCGGATATAGAGCTGCTCGGCCGAGATACGCAGCGCCTTCGCCAGCTGTTGCAGGACCTCGGCGGAAGGGCGCCGCAGTCCGTGCTCGATCTGGCTGAGGTAGGGGTTGGACACGCCCGCCTGATCGGCGAGTTGCCGCAGCGAGAGCCGAGCCTCGACCCGCTGAGCCTTGAGGTAGTCCCCCAGGGTCTCGACGGTCTTTTCAAACTGGCCGACTGTCTGGCCCACGGTGTGTCCGACCGTCTGGCCCACGGTCTGCCCAAGGGCCTTCTCGACCCGGGCTGCTACTCGGTTCTTCGGCATGACTCCATCTTGCTAGCAACAGCTAGCGAAATGCAAACTCTTGCTAGCGTGATCCCCCTCACAGGGGCACCCCGGGCAATCAGCCCACCGACAGCCGCTCCGCAGCCCGCGCAGACTTCGCCTCGCGCCTGGGGCGCACCGCCCTCAGCGCTGCCACCAACAAGGCGACCGGTGCGAGCAGATCAGCCTGCGTCAGCCCGCGGTCGTCGCCGATCCGCCACAGCGTCATGCCCTCCATTGGCTTGTTGACGACGATCCACGCGAGCGCCAGCACGGCCAGCGC
>JBAQXA010000245.1:0-1601 GCA_049299195.1 Nocardioides sp. | reverse complement strand
GACCAGGCCGCGGCGGTTGTGGTCGCGGGCCAGGTTGATCACGATCGATCGCAGGTACGCCGCCGCCTTGTGCTCCTCGCGAATCCGCCCACCATGTCGAGCCAGTCGGATGAAGGCTTCCTGCACGAGATCCTCCGCGGCGGCCTTGTCGTCGGTGAAGAAGCGCGCCAGCCCGACGAGCCGGGCGGCCTCTTGATGGAACAGCGCGCGGACGAGCGCGTCGACCCGCCCGTCATCGGGCCCGGCCGACACCTCCTGGGCGGCTTCAGCAGCCGCCGAGTGTGACTCCATCATCTGACCGACGTTTCCCGCGGCGCTCCCGGGTGACACCGCAAGGGGAGAAAGATTTCTGGGCCGATCGTGTCACCCCGGGGCGCGACGCGACACGTCTTCCCACCAAGTTCGCTTGACCCGTTGGTTCCTAGGAGGAGCTCATGTTCTCGATCCGCAAGACCCGTCCGGCGCTGCTGCTCGCGCCCCTGATCGCCCCACTCATCGTGTTCGCGCCGACCGCCGCACACGCGCAGTCCGCCGAGCGCACCTTCCGCGGCGACCTGCGCGACCTCGCCCCCACGATCCCCGATGCCTTCGAGGGAGCATCGGCCAAGCTCACGATGGACACCCGCCGCGGGCACACCCGCTTCGTGCTCAAGGTGCGCGGGATCAACCTGAGCATCGCCGAGGACGCCTACGGCGCACACCTGCACGTCGGGCCGTGTGTTGCCGGCCAGCCGGCCGCCGCGCTCGGGCACTACAACGTCTCGACCGCGAACCCGCCCGTGGTCAACTCCAGCACCGAGGTGTGGCTGGACTTCGCCGTCACCGACGACGGCACCGCCCAGTCCCGGGCCACCGTGCCGTGGGTCCCCACCCCCGGCGACCGGTCGGTCGTGATCCACGCCGAGGAGACCAACCCTGACGGGACCGCCGGCACTCGGCTCGCCTGCCTGCCCGTGAGTTGGTGAGTCGATGGTGCTCGCCTCACCGCTGCGCGCCGTGGGCTGGGGGCTGCTATGCGGCCTCGCCTTCGGTGTGCTGGCGCGGATCTGGATGCGGCTGATCGCGGTCTCGCCCGAGTTCACCTGGGAGGGCACGCTCAGCATCGTGATCGCTTCCTGCCTGTTTTGGACCGTCGCGTTTGTCGTCGCCCAGCGCGCGTCGGTGGGCGGGGCGAAGGCCTGGGCGCTGCTTATGCTCCTCGGGCTCGGGATGTTCTCCGCCCAGGGCGTGACGCTGTTTCCCGGCGCCTTCGCCGCGTCGCTGTGGACCTGCCGGTTGGTCCCGCGTGGGGTGCAGCGCGCCGGCCTGATCGGGGTCATCGCAGCGACCGGCTGGGTCTGGAGCACGAGTCGCTTCGATGAGGCGGCCTACGTCTTCCTGCCGCTCACCAAGCAAGCGCTCGTCGTGGTGGGGTATGCCGCGATGGCGTGGGCGCTGGGGACCGCGATCGCTTGGGTCTGGGAGCTCCTCCTGCGGCGCCCGCCCGCGCCTGGTCGGGTGACCACGCGGCATACGCAAGACTCGGGGGCGTGGATCTCGACACGTTCGCCTGGCTCCTGACCGACTCCGGGCAGCGCCTGCTGGACGCGACCGCGCAGGTG
>JBAQXA010000244.1:0-2445 GCA_049299195.1 Nocardioides sp. | reverse complement strand
GCCAAGGGCACCACCAACCCGGTCCCCAAGGAGGCCGCGGCGGCCGCTCCGAGCGAGCCGGCCGACGGTCCGTCGTACACGATCCTGCGGGGAGCGCCCGCTCGCACCGTGGTCAACATGGATGCCTCCTTGAGCGTGCCCACGGCCACGTCGGTTCGCTCGGTGCCGGTCAAGCTGCTGTGGGACAACCGGGTCGTCATCAACAACCACCTCGCGCGCGCACGCGGCGGCAAGGTGTCGTTTACCCACATCATCGGTTTCGCGCTCGTCAAGGCGCTGCGGGCGATGCCGGAGATGAATGTCGGCTTCGACGTCATCGACGGCAAGCCCACGCTGGTCACCCCGGCCCACATCAATCTGGGCCTCGCCATCGACATGGCCAAGCCCGACGGCACCCGGCAACTGCTCGTGCCGGCGATCAAGGCCGCCGAGCACATGGACTTCGCGGCCTTCTGGACCGCCTATGAAGACATCGTGGTGAAGGCCCGCAAGGCGGCCCTCACGGTCGAAGACTTCCAGGGCACCACGCTCACGCTGACCAACCCCGGCACGATCGGGACCAACCATTCGGTTCCACGGTTGATGCGCGGCCAGGGCGCGATCATCGGCGTCGGCGCGATGGAGTACCCGCCGGAGTGGCAGGGCGCCTCCGAGGAGGCGATCGCGCGCAACGCGATCAGCAAGGTGATGACGCTCACCTCTACCTACGACCACCGGGTCATCCAGGGCGCGCAGTCCGGGGAGTTCCTGCGGCGCGTGCACCAACTCCTGCTGGGTGACGGCGGCTTCTACGACGAGATCTTCCGCTCGCTGCGGATCCCCTACGAGCCCATCCGGTGGGCCAGCGACATCGCCACCACCCACGACGATGAGATCGGCAAGCAGGCTCGGATCCTTGAGCTGATCCACGCCTACCGCGTGCGCGGCCACATGATGGCCGACACCGACCCGCTCGAATACCGCCAGCGCTCACACCCCGACCTGGAGGTCGAGTCGCACGGGCTCACGCTGTGGGATCTCGACCGTGAGTTCGCGACCGGCTCGTTCGGCGGGGAGCGGCGCTTCATGAAGATGCGCTCGATCCTGGGCATCCTGCGCGACTCGTATTGCCGGACCGTGGGCATCGAATACATGCACATCATGGACCCCGAGCAGCGCGCGTGGATCCAGCGGCGGGTGGAGCAGCCCCACCAGAAGCCGCCGCGCGAGGAGCAACTGCGGATCCTGCTGAAGCTCAATCAGGCCGAAGCCTTCGAGACGTTCCTGCAGACCAAGTTCGTCGGTCAGAAGCGCTTCTCGCTGGAGGGCGCCGAGACCACCATCCCGCTGATCGATGAGATCTGCGAGGCGGCGGCCGAGACCGGCCTCGACGAGGTGTGCATCGGCATGGCCCACCGTGGCCGACTCAACGTTTTGGCCAACATCGTCGGCAAGAAGTACAGCCAGATCTTCCGCGAGTTCGAGGGCAACATCGACCCGCGCACCGTCCAGGGCTCCGGCGATGTGAAGTACCACCTCGGCGCAGACGGCGTCTTCACCGGCGGCACCGGGGCCACCATCAAGGTCTCGGTCGCGGCCAACCCGTCCCACCTTGAGGCCGTGAACCCGGTGCTCGAAGGCATCGCGCGGGCCAAGCAAGACGTGCTCGACCGCGGCGCCGAATACCCCGTGCTTCCGCTGCTCGTCCACGGCGATGCGGCCTTCGCCGGGCAGGGTGTGGTCGCCGAGACGCTCAACCTGTCCCAGTTGCGGGGCTACCGCACCGGCGGCACTGTCCACGTCGTGGTCAACAACCAGGTGGGCTTCACGACCTCCCCCGGCTCCTCGCGCTCGTCGCTCTATTGCACCGACGTGGCGCGCATGGTCCAGGCGCCGATCTTCCACGTCAACGGCGATGACCCCGAGGCGTGCATCCGCGTGGCCCGGCTCGCCTTCCAATACCGCCAGGCCTTCAACAAGGACGTCGTGGTCGACCTGGTCTGCTATCGGCGCCGCGGTCACAACGAGGGCGACGACCCGTCATACACCCAGCCGCTGATGTATGACCTGATCGAGCAGAAGCGGTCCGTACGCCGCCTCTACACCGAGTCCTTGATCGGCCGAGGCGACATCACGGTCGACGAGGCCGAGCAGGTGCTGAAGGACTACCAGCAACAACTCGAGCGCGTCTTTACCGAGGTCCGGGAGGCCGACGGGATGCCCTCGGAGTGGACGACGGTCCCCGACTACCCCGAGAAGCAGGCTGACGAACGCAGCACGGCGATCTCGGCCGAGGTGCTCAAGCGGATCGCCGACGCCTACGTGACCCCGCCCGAGGACTTCACCGTGCACCCCAAGGTGATGCCGCAGTTGCAGCGCCGGGCCGCCGCGATCACCCAGGGCCCCATCGACTGGGGCACTGGCGAGATCGTCGCCTTCGGTTCCCTCCTGATGGAGGGCCACCCC
>JBAQXA010000243.1:0-4073 GCA_049299195.1 Nocardioides sp. | reverse complement strand
CCCCGGGATCGACGAGCTTTATGCCGCGCTCGGCGAGAAGCTGCCGCCTGAGCAGCCGCCCGCGATCGTGCACGGCGACTATCGGCTGGATAACGTCGTGGTGGGCGCCGACGACCAAGTGCTGGCGGTGCTCGATTGGGAGATGGCCACGCTGGGCGACCCGCTCACCGATCTCGGCTTGCTGTCGGTCTATGAGCAGCTGGCACCGCTCTTCCCGGGCATCAACGACGCGCCGACTGCTCCTGGCTTCTTGCGCGGGGAGGACACGCTGGCGGCATACCGCGCCGCTGGCGGGCGCAACCTGGATCACCTCGGCTTCTATGAGGCGCTGGCCAGCTTCAAGCTCGCCGTGATTCTTGAGGGGATCCACCTGCGGCACTCGCGCGGGCTGACCGCAGGGACCGGCTTCGATGGGGTCGGCGAGGCGGTTCCGCTGCTCGTGGACATGGGGCATCGCGCCCTCAACGGGACCTAGGAGGAGACATGGACTTCGGTTTTGACGAGGGCACCGAGCGGCGGATCGCCCAGGCCCGGGCGTTTGTGGACGACCACGTAACACCGCAGACCGCCCGCTTCGGCGCCGAACTCGACGCACTGTCGGATCCGTGGGCGTGGACGCGCACGCCCGTGATCGGCGAGCTCCGCGCCGAGGCCCGCGCGCAGGGGTTGTGGAACCTCTTCCTGCCCGGGGAGCACGGCGCCGGGCTCACCAACCTGCAGTACGCCCCGATCGCCGAGGTCACCGGCCGGGCGCTCCACCTGGCCCCGCCGGCCTTCAATTGCTCGGCGCCCGACACCGGCAACATGGAGGTGCTCACGCAGTTCGGCACGCCCGAGCAGCAAGAGGAGTGGCTGCACCCGCTCCTCGACGGCGCGATCCGCTCGGGCTTCGCGATGACCGAACCCGACGTGGCAAGCTCCGACGCCACCAACATCGAGACGTCGATTCGGCGCGACGGTGACAGCTACGTCATCAACGGCCGCAAGTGGTGGACCACCGGCGCGATGAACCCCGACGCCGCCGTGCTGATCGTCATGGGCAAGACCGACCCGGGGGCCGCGCGGCACCGGCAGCAGTCGATGATCCTCGTCCCGCGGGAGACCCCCGGAGTGGAGATCGTGCGGCCGCTCTCGGTCTTCGGGTACGACGACCGCGAGCACGGCGGGCACGCGGAGATCGCCTTCACCGACGTCCGGGTGCCGGCCAGCAATCTGATCGGCGCGGAAGGTGACGGCTTCGCGATCGCCCAGGCGCGTCTCGGACCCGGGCGCATCCATCACTGCATGCGCACCATCGGCGTGGCCGAGACCGCCATCGAAGCGATGTGCCGGCGAGTCTCCAGGCGCGTCGCCTTCGGCCGACCGCTCGCCGAGCAGGGCGTCATCCGCGAGTGGATTGCCGAGGCCCGCGTGGCGGTCGAGCAGTTGCGGCTGCTGGTGCTCAAGACCGCCTGGCTGATGGACACGGTCGGCAACAAGGGCGCGCACACCGAGATCCAGGCGATCAAGATCGCGGCGCCCGCGACGGTGCAGCGCATCCTCGACCGGGCCATCCAGGCCCACGGCGCCGCCGGGGTTTCCGGGGACTTCGACCTGGCCAACCTCTACGCCGGGATCCGCACCCTCCGGTTCGCCGACGGCCCCGACGAGGTGCACCGCAACTCCCTCGCCAAGGCCGAGCTCGCGCGGCATACGTCTGGCTGAGGTGGGTGGGTGGCGGCCACAGCCGAGCGCCTTGCCGCTCTCCCTATGCTGATCGGGTGCGCGCCTTCGACCAGCTGCAGGAGCGGCTGGCCGACGCGCTTTTCCACGTCGTCGCCGGGCCCGACGGCAAGGCTGCGCAGTTGCGCATCCACGGCACGCCCGGCCCGCGTTGGTTCGCCCCCGACAGCGCGATCGCCCACGTCCACGGCGACACCTCGATGTATGTCGGCGGCTTGCGCGCGCTGATGATGCAGTCGCTGCACCCGACCGCGATGTGGGCCGTGGCGGAGCACTCGGGTTATCGCGGCGACATGTTCGGTCGGCTCGCGCGCACGAGCACCTTCTTGGCGACCACGACCTTCGGCGCGGCCAGCGACGCCGAGGAGTCGGTCGCGTTGGTCAACCGCATCCATCAGGGCGTGCGCGGCACCCTCCCCGACGGCACGCCCTATGTCGCGGCCGACCCGCACCTCCTCGCCTGGATCCACGCCGCCGAAGTGGATTCCTTCCTCACCGCCCACCAACACTTCGGCGCCGCCCCGCTCGATCCGGCCGGCTGCGACGCCTACCTCGCCGACACCGCCACGATCGCTCGGCGACTCGGCGTGATCGACCCGCCCACCACGGTCGCCGCGCTCACCGAGACGCTGGCGGCCTATCGGCCCGAGCTGCGCGGCACTCCGGAGGCGGTCGATGCCATCGCCTACGTGCGCACCCAACCGCCCCTGAGCCGCCAGGCTCGGCCGGGGTATGCCGTCCTCTGGGCCGCCGCGGTGAGCCTGATGCCTGCCTGGACGCGGACCGAGTTGGGGCTCGCCCCGCTCACGCGGCGGCATACCCAGCTCGCCACCGTCGGTGGCCACGCCGCCACCAAGACCTTGCGCTGGGTCACCAAGCCGCTGGTGGCCCGCGCCCGCGCCCTCGAAGCCGCTGCCCTCACCCCCACCCAGCGCTGACCGGGCACTTATTCCACCGGCTGAGCGCTGAGCGGGCACCTTTTCCACCGCCTGAGCGCTGACCGGGCACTTATTCCGGCCCGGCCCCCCGCGAGCGCTGGAATAAGTGCCCGCTCGCGCTGGAAAACGCGGAATAAGTGCCCGCTCGCGCAAGACTGGGGCGGTGACTGATTCCGCAGGGTTGCTCGGCAGGTGGCCGCTCGACGAGGGAGCCGACGTCGCCGCCGACCTGCTAGCCCGCTATGCCGAACCGCACCGTGGCTATCACAACCAACGCCACCTTGCCGAGGTGCTCGAGCGGATCGACCTCCTGGCCGACCAGCTCCCCTTCGACACCCTGTGCGTCGAGTTGGCCGCCTGGTTTCACGATGCGATCTATGACGGGGAGGCCGCCATGGAGGAGCGCTCGGCGCAACTGGCCGAGTCGGCGCTCACCCCGCTCGGCGTGCTCCCCGCCATCACGGCGGAGGTGGGTCGGCTCGTGCGCCTGACTGCCACCCACCGGCCGACGAGGAGAGCCGACGGCAGCTTCGACCAAGCCGGCGCGGCGCTCGTGGATGCCGATCTGGCCATCTTGGCGGCCCCCGCGGAACGGTATGCCGACTACGTCGCCGGCGTCCGGGCGGAGTACGCCGCGCTCAGCGAACCGGAGTTCAACGCCGGTCGAGCCAGCGTGCTACGCACGCTGATGGCGTCGCCGAAGTTGTTCCACACCGCGGTGGGGCAGCAAACCTGGGAAGAGCCCGCCCGGCGCAATGTGGTCGCCGAGTTGGAGCGCCTCACCCGCTAGCGGACGGTGTCGGCCCGCGCCCAGCGCCGCCCACGAGGGACAGCGCTCCGGCACCCGCGTCCAGCCGAGCCAGCGCCCCCAGGGGCAGCGAGACCGAGCGCGGCTCGTGACCGATCGGAGCGTCATACTGGATCGGCAGCCCGAGCGGCTCGAGTCGAGCAGCGAGCAGCGCGGCAACCTCCCCCGGATCACCGCACTGGCTGAACTGGCCGCACACCACCCCGCGCGCGCCCTCGAACCACCCCGAACGCAGTAGCTGCGTGAGCACCCGATCGAGGCGGAATGGCCGCTCCCCCACGTCCTCCAAGACGGCGATCGAGTCCCGCGCGGAGTGCACGAAGGCGGTGCCGATCCCGGAGGCGAGCATGGTGAGATTGCCCCCGACGAGGACGCCTTCGGCGACCCCACCGGTGGCTCCACGGCGGCCCACGACGGGCGACAGCGTGCCCTCGAAGAGCAGGTGGCGCACACTCTCGGCGGCGCCGGCGTCGCTGAGTCCGGCCACCCCCGGCCCATGGGCACTGACCACCCCCAGCCGCCCGGCCACCGCCTGATGGAGGGCGGTGATGTCGGAGAAGCCCACCAGCCACCGCGGCCTGCTCATGGTCAACATCCGCCAGTCG
>JBAQXA010000242.1:0-5751 GCA_049299195.1 Nocardioides sp. | reverse complement strand
GCGGAAGCGGCCGTCGGTGGCCGCGCGCCAAATCCCGAAGACAACGACCAGCGGAACCACCACGGCCAGCACCCACTGCCCTTGGGTCAGCGCGGGGACGACCAACGAAGTCATGAGCGGCTCAACCGCGGCGAAGTGCGCGCCATTCCCGAGCCCCATCGCCGGGGCATCAATCCCGAGCCCCATTCACGGGCACCGCCGACCGGCCTAACCACCGGCGAACGGAGGCAGGAACTCCACGCTGGCGCCCGGCGAGATCATCACCGAAGCAGGCGCTTCGCTGGACACGGGCCGGTCGCCGACGAGCACCGCACACACCGACAGCACGCGGGCGAACTGCCCGCTTCGGTCGGCACAGACGCGATCCACCAGCTCGGCCAGCGAGATCGGGGCGGCCACTTCGACGTCTTCACCCGCCACGCCCGCTGCCGCCTTGGCGCCCGCCCAGTAGCGCACCGCGACCGTGCCGCCGAGTGCAGGCGAAGAATCCGCGGGCACATCCACCGGGCGAGCGGGGGTCTCGCCCCGCAGCGCGGTCACTGGCTCGTCGGTCACACCGCGATATCCTGCCACCTCGGCGCCTCGACGGAGCGGCCGCCGATCAGCCCGGCCCGCCACGACGGCGCACAGTGCGAAGGGAGGCCGCCGATGAGCACCCTGCTGCTGCTCACCCACTCGCTGCAGCCCTCCGCCGAAGTCCTGCCCGGGCTCGCACTCCTGGGCCACACGGTTCGGATCCTGCCCGCCGAGGGCGCCGCACTGCTCGATGCCCCAGGTGCCGATGTGATCCTCGTCGACGGGCGCCTCGAGCTGGCACAAGCCCGCGACCTGTGCCGCCTGATCCGCACCACCGGCGCCGACTGCCCCGTGCTGCTCATCGTGACTGAGGGCGGGCTCGCGGTTGTCGCTGCCGACTGGGGCATGGACGATGTCCTGCTCCACACGTGCGGCCCCGCCGAGCTTGAGGCCCGGATCCGGCTAAGCCTGGGCCGGTTCCACGCGGCCCGCGATGCCGAGGACCCCGAGGCCCACCTCATCCGCTCCGGCGAAGTCACCGTCGACGACACCACGTACACCGCGAAGATCGGGGGCCGCACCCTCGACCTGACCTTCAAGGAGTTCGAGCTCCTCAAGTTCCTGGCCCAACACCCCGGACGGGTGTTCAGCCGGCAACAGTTGCTCAGCGAGGTCTGGGGCTATGACTACTTCGGGGGCACCCGCACCGTCGACGTCCACGTCCGGCGACTGCGGGCCAAGCTCGGCCCCGAGCACGAGACGCTGATCGGCACCGTGCGCAACGTGGGCTACCGGTTCGTACTGCCGACCAAGGAGCGCAGCCGGGAGCGCGACCCCAAGCCCACTCCCCTCGGAAGGCCATAGTGCCTCCAGCGGACGATCCACTGGCGGCCCTGGCGTCCATCCGTGAGTCCGCCCGGGCCGCCGATGGCCTCGACCCACTCGACGAGGCGACGACGTTGCGGCTGCGGCACCGGGGTCTCACCGCCGGCGACCGCCTGCTCCTCGCCCCCGATGAGGGTGGCTTCGGGCTGCTCATCGATGACGAGGTGCATCTCGTCGTCGCCCCCGACCACCGCAGACGCGGCGTCGGCACCGATCTGCTCAACCGGCTGCTTGACTCGCCGCCGGCACCGCGCGGCGTACTGCAGGCGTGGTCGCATGGGGACCACCCGGCGGCGCGCAGACTCGCCGCCCGGGCGGGATTCGTCGCCGCCCGCGAGCTCTGGGTGATGCGTCGCGACATGGCACAGCCGGTGCCCCGGCTCCCCGCCCACGACGGCCTCACGATCACCTCCTTCCACCCGCGCGAGCGGGAGGCGCTGCTGCGGGTCAACGCCGCCGCCTTCGCCAGCCACCCCGAACAGGGCGCGATGGATGCGGTCGACCTCGCCCAACGCATGGCGGAGCCGTGGTACGACCCGGCGGGGCTGCTGCTGGTGCACGATCCGGCGGGGCGGCTGCTCGGCTTCCACTGGACCAAGCGCCACGATGCCGACACCGGGGAGGTCTACGTCGTCGGCGTCGCCCCCGAGGCCCAAGGCCGCGGCCTCGGCCGACTGCTCACGCTGGCGGGACTGCACCACCTCGCGGTGCGGGGAGTCCGCGAGGTGCTCCTCTACGTCGAGGCCGACAACGCTGCGGCGGTCGGTCTCTACAGCGCCCTCGGCTTCACCCACGCCGCCGCCGACACCCATGTGCGCTACCGCCGGGGAGCGGGGCCGGCGTGAGGCTCCTGACCACCTTCAACGGCGTCTTGCGCCGGCTGCCCCTCGGGTCATGGGTGCCGATCGCCCTGATCGGCACGACGCTCCTCTTTGGATCCCTTGCCCTCCTCGACGCCGGTGGCCCCGACAACGTGAGCGACGCGCCCGCCCTCCCGAAGGCGGCTCAAGCGCAGATCGATCTGGCCGCTCGGCGCCTCGATCAACCCGGGCTGTATGTCGCCCGGCCGGTGCCGTTGGGCCGCATCGACGGGGCGGCCTACGCGGCGATCAATGACCAGATCGCCAAGAGCGAGCCAGCCATCCGGATCGCCGTCGTCCCCGCGCGCACGGCGGCCCAGGCCAAGCCCGAGACCCTCCTCGCGGCCCTGCACGCGCGGGTGCGCCAGCCGGGGATCTACGCGGTGCTTATCGACAGTGGCGCTGAGGACGGCAAGGGTGTGCAGCTGGCCGCCTCCCAGTGGGCCGACTCTCGGCCCTACTACGACGTCGACCAGGCCGTGCGCAGCGCCTTGTCGTGTTGCCCCAAGGACTACCCGGCCCTGCTGGAGCGGTTCGTGGCAGACACCGATTCGGTCAAGCGCCGCCCCCTGGTGACGGCCGCGAGCATCCTGCTCGGGCTGCTGGCGACCGCCGTCATCGCGGTGGCCGTGGCCTTGTGGTTGCAGCGCAACTACGCAGAGCGCACCGACGGTCCCGTCGTGCGCGCGGTGAAGGCGGAGATCGAGGCCGAGTTGGAGGAGATCGAGCGCCGCGCCGCGAGCTTCCCCCCGATCGCCGCCAAGGGCGCCGATCGGTTGGGCCACCGCTACGCACACGCCCGGAGCATCGTGCGCGATGCCCGCAAGCGGTTCGAGGAGATGCGTTTGGTCAGCGACCTCGAAGAGGTCGTCGCCTACATCGCCGACTTCCGCTTTCAGCTGATCGCCATCGACGCGCTCCGCCAAGGCAAGCCCGCCCCGACCCGCCCACCGCCGTGCTTCCTCGACCCGAGACACAGCCCGGCCGTCGAGATCATGCGCTTCACCCCGCCCGAGTCGCTCACCACGCGCGAGGTCGATCTGTGCGCGCGTTGCGCGAAGGTGGTGGCGGCCAACCAGCGACCCGTCACTCGGCGGCTCCCCACTCCCTCGGGCGCCTGGCAGCACTATTGGGAAGCCGGTCGCGGCGGCCAGGCCTATGCCACCGGCTATCGCGTCGTCGTACCCTTTGCAGGCGAGTCTGACGAATAGGCCGCGGAGTGCCACACTTTGAAGCATGACCCCCGAGCCGACCCCCAGGATGACCACGTTGCCGGCCTTGGCAGGGCGCTCGGTCGATGACGGGCCGCTGGATCTCGACCCGTTCGGGCACCCCACCGACACCTTCGATGTCGGCCCGCCCTACACCCCAGACCCGCTCGCGGTGGCGGCCGTGGAGCAGTTCAGCGACCGGTTCATCGATCGCGAACTCTCCTGGCTGCGGTTCAACCAGCGAGTCCTCGAACTCGCCGAAGATCCCACGCTGCCGTTGTTGGAGCGGGTCCGCTTTCTCGCTATTTTCGCCAGCAACCTCGATGAGTTCTTCATGGTCCGCGTCGCCGGGCTCAAGCGCCGCATCGCTGCCGGTATGGCGGTCCGGGCGGCCTCCGGACTGCTCCCGCGCGAGGTGCTCGAGCGGATCTGGTCGCGCACCGAGGAGCTGATGCGGCGACATGCCGGGTGCTTCCGCCACAGCGTGGTCCCCGCACTGGCCAACGAAGGCGTCATGTTGGTGCGCTGGGATGAGTTGGACCGCGAGGAGCAGAAGTACTGCAAGCGCCTGTTCCGCGAGCGCGTCTTTCCGGTGCTCACCCCGCTGGCCGTCGATCCCGCGCACCCGTTCCCCTACATCTCCGGGCTCTCGCTCAACCTGGCGGTGCTGGTGCGTAACCCCGCGACTGGCAGCGAACACTTCGCCCGCGTCAAGGTGCCGGAGACCTTCAGTCGCTTCGTCAACCTGGGCGATGCCCGGTTCGTCCCCCTCGAAGACGTCATCAGCGAGCATCTGCGCCGGCTCTTCCCCGGCATGGAAGTGCTGCAGAGCCACACCTTCCGGGTCACCCGCAACGAGGACCTGGAGGTCGAGGAGGACGACGCCGAGAACCTGCTGAAGGCGCTGGAGAAGGAGCTCCTGAGGCGCCGCTTCGGTCCGCCGGTGCGGCTGGAAGTGGAGGACTCGATCAGCCCGCAGGTGCTTGCGCTGCTGATTTCGGAGCTGGGCATCAGCGAGGAGGAGGTCTACCGCCTGCCCGGACCGCTCGACCTGCGCGGGCTGCACGACATCGCCGACCTGCCGCGCGAGGACCTCAAATATCCCGCCTTCGTCCCGAGCACCCATGCGCTGCTGGCCGAGGTCGAGTCGGCGAAACCGGTCGACGTCTTCGACGCCGCGCGGCGCAACAACATCCTGCTGCACCACCCCTTCGATTCGTTTGCCACGTCGGTGCAGCGCTTCATCGAGCAGGCGGCCGCCGACCCCCACGTCCTGGCGATCAAGCAGACGCTCTACCGCACCTCCGGCGACTCCCCGATCATCGACGCCCTGATCGATGCGGCCGAAGCCGGCAAGCAGGTGCTCGTGCTCGTGGAGATCAAGGCCCGCTTCGATGAGGAGGCCAACATCCGGTGGGCGCGCAAGCTCGAACACGCCGGCTGCCACGTCGTCTACGGCCTAGTGGGCCTCAAGACCCACTGCAAGCTAGCGATGGTGGTGCGCGATGAGCCCGACGGCATCCGCCGCTACACCCACATCGGCACCGGCAACTACAACCCCAAGACGGCCCGGCTCTATGAGGACCTCGGCCTGCTAACGGCCGACGAGGCGATCGGTGAGGACGTCGCCCACCTGTTCAACAACCTGAGCGGCTTCTCCCGCAACGCCTCCTACAACCAGCTGCTGGTCGCCCCGGACTCGCTGCGGGCCGGCCTGATCGAGCAGATCCATGCCGAGATCCAGCACCACGAGGCCGGACGCCCGGCCCGCATCCGGATCAAGGCCAACTCGATCGTCGACGAGGCGATCATCGACGCGCTCTATCTGGCCAACCAGGCCGGCGTTCCGGTGCAACTGCTCGTGCGTGGCATCTGTGCGTTGCGCCCCGGCGTACCCGGCCTGTCCGACACGATCGAGGTGCGCTCGATCCTCGGCAGGTTCTTGGAGCACAGCCGGATCTTCTGGTTTGAGAACGGCGGCGAGCCGCGCGTGTGGATCGGCTCGGCCGACATGATGCACCGCAACCTCGACCGTCGCGTGGAGGCTCTGGTGAGGCTGCCGGTGGCGGCCAATGTCGCGGCCGTCGACGCGCTCCTCGAGCTGGCTTTCGCCGAAAATACCCAGGCCTGGATCTTGGGCAGCGACGGCCTCTGGGAGCACAACGGAGGCGAGATCCACCTCCAAGAAACCCTGATCTCCCGGCAGAAGCGGCGACGTGCCGCCAACGGTTAGCCCGGGGGTCGCTCATCGGTCACACTGGTCGATATGAGGTTCCGCC
>JBAQXA010000241.1:0-2921 GCA_049299195.1 Nocardioides sp. | reverse complement strand
GCTCGAGATCGCTACTCGCAACGCCGATGAGCTGGTCGAAGAGGCCAAGAACGACGCTGATCGCATCGTCGGCGAGGCCCGCACCAAGGCGGAGCGGCTCGAAGGTGAGTCCAAGGCCAAGGCCGATCGCCTCGAGGCTGACGCCCGCGCCCGTTCGCAGATGGTGGACACCGAGACCGCAGAGCGTCGCCAGCAGCTGTTCGGCGACCTGGAGCGCGAGCGCGACAAGCTCAGCAGCGAAGTGGAGAACCTGCGCTCCTTCGAGCGCGAGTACCGCTCGCGGCTGCGGAGCTACTTCACCCAGCAGTTGGAGGCCCTGGAGGGCCCCGAAAGCGCCTCCGCACCGAGTGCGGAGCATGCTCCCGCACCCAAGCGGCTGCGCTCGATCCTCGGCGAAGACGAAGGCTGATTGCCGCCGGGCGGCGCATTGAGCGCCGCCCGCTTCGCAGCGGCGACTGCGGCGCCTTGGGCGCGTCCGGTTGAGTCCGGCCCGCCCAACGGCTAACCTCCCCGCCATGCCCCGTGCTTCGGCGCCCAAAGAAGGCGTACAACTGCCTGCAGTCCAACCGCGCTCTCTGGCGGTCAAGCCGGGCGAGAAGCCCTGGACCAAGGCCGAGCTCACCGAAGTCATCACCGAGCTGCACCAACACCGTGATCGGCTTGCTCACCTGCTGCACGATCAGGAGCAGGAACTCGCCGATTTGATGCGCGATGCCGGCGATGGTGCGGGTCAAGACCAGGCCGATTTGGGCGCCACGAGCTTCGAGCGCGACCAGGAACTCACCGTGCTCAATAACGAGCGCGAGATGCTCTTCCAGATCGAGCGGGCGCTCTCCCATATCGATGACGGCACCTACGGCGTGTGCGAAAACTGTGGCGAGGCGATCGGCAAGATGCGGATGATGGCCTTCCCTCGTGCCACCCTGTGCCTGTCATGCAAGCAACGCGAGGAACGCCGCTGAGCGGGGAGCCCGACGGCATCGAGCCTCCCGGCGAGCCCATCGGCACGACACGACCTTCCGCGAGGCTCCTGGGTGTCTTCAGCGGGGTCGCCTTGCTCGCCTATCTGGTCGATGTCGGCACCAAGCAATGGGCGGTCACCACGCTTACCGCGGACTCCCGGGTGCCACTGGTCGGCGACCTACTGACCCTGACGCTCGTCCGCAATCCGGGGGCCGCCTTCAGTACAGCAACCGGCCTGACACCGCTGCTGAGTTTGCTCGCGGCTGTGGCCATCGTGGTCGTCCTCGTGCTCTCGCGACGGCTTGGCAGCCGCCTCTGGGCCGTTGGCCTCGGCCTGCTGTTGGCGGGGGTCTCCGGCAACTTCACCGACCGCCTGATCCGTGAGCCGGGGCCGTTTCGCGGTCATGTCATCGACATGCTGCGGTTGCCGAACTGGCCGGTGTTCAACGTGGCCGATATCTGTATCAACCTGGCCGCTGCGGTGATCATCGTCCAAGCGGTGCGCGGCATCGGCATCAACGGGCAGCGGCATTCCGACGAAACGAGCCCCACATGAGCACACATCCGTCTAGCCGGATTTCAGCATGAGTGAAGCGATGGACCACCGGGTGGTGTGGGTGCCGGACGGGCTTGCCGGTGAGCGTGTCGACTCCGCCCTGGCGCGCATGTTCGGACTGTCCCGCACCCGGGCCGCTGAGTTGACCTCCGCGGGTCTGGTTCGCCTCGATGGGGTCGTGGTGGTGAAGTCGGAGCGGGTCGCGGCCGGAGCAATGTTGGAGGTCGACATCCCGAGCCGGCCGGACCCGATTGCGGTGGTGCCGCAGGAGGTGGCCGGGATCTCGATCCTCCACGACGACGACTCCATCATCGTGATCGACAAACCGGTGGGTGTCGCGGTCCATCCCAGCCCAGGCTGGTCGGGTCCCACGGTGGTCGGGCACCTGGCGGCCGCCGGCTTCAAGATCGCCACCAGCGGAGCGACCGAACGTCAGGGGATCGTGCAACGGCTCGACGTCGGGACGTCGGGGGTCATGGTGATCACCAAGTCCGAGCACGGCTACTCGCTGCTTAAGAACGCGTTCCGCCAGCGCACGGTCGACAAGATCTACCACGCGATGGTGCAGGGACACCCCGATCCGCTGGAGGGCACCGTCGACGCCCCCATCGCCCGGCATCCCAAACACGATCACAAGTTCGCCGTCTTAGCGGGCGGTCGACACAGCGTGACCCACTACGAAACCCTCGAAGCGCACCGGTTTGCCTCGTTGCTGGAGATCCACCTAGAGACCGGCCGCACCCATCAGATCCGGGTGCATATGGCGGCGCTCAAGCACCCGTGCGTAGGCGATCTGCACTACGGGGCTGATCCAGTGCTCGCGCGGAGGATCGGGCTCGAGCGTCAGTGGCTGCATGCGGTGCGACTCGGCTTCACCCACCCCGACAGCGGAGACCACGTCGAGTTCACGTCGGGATACCCCGCTGATCTCACGCACGCGCTCGAGGCCATCCGTGCAGCCGATTGACCCCGTGCATCCGATTGACCCCATGCAGCCCATTGACGATGTCACCTTGCGGTTGGCCGAGCCAGCAGATGCCGACCGGGTGGCGACGCTCTTCGGGATCACCCGCCGAGCGGTCGTTCCGGCGATGCCGCCGGCGATCCACACGCCGGAGGAGGACCGACGCTTCTTCGCCGCGCTGATTGATCCGCCCGACTACGGTGTCGGGCCGGAGGCAACCGGGCAGACGGAGACGTGGCTGGCTGAAGCCGACGGCATACCAGACCCCCTCGGGTTCGCCGTCCTCCAACCGGGCTGGCTGCATTCGCTCTATGTGCACCCCGACGCCTTTCGGAGTGGTGTGGGCAGCGCCTTGCTGGAGGTGGCGAAGACTCGCCTGGCCAGCGGGTTCAGCCTGTGGGTCTTTGCGTCCAACCAGCCGGCGCGTGCGTTCTACGC
>JBAQXA010000240.1:0-3713 GCA_049299195.1 Nocardioides sp. | reverse complement strand
CCCGGGCTGGGCCGCGGGTCTGTCGGCGCACGCAACCGACCCCGAGATCACGCGTGCCCTCACCGCGCTCTGCCTGGAGCGGGTCTTCCGCGACGTCCCGGACGCGGCATACGTTGCCCAGCATGTCTACCGGCTGCTCGAACTCACCGTGCAGCGCCGCATCGCCGAGGTGAAGTCGAAGCTGCAACGCACCAACCCGGTCGAGCAGACGGCCGACTACAACCGGATGTTTGGCGAACTCATCGCCTTGGAGCAGCGCCGTCAGGCGCTCCGCGAGCAGGTCTTGGGGCCCTCATGATGCTCGGCGGCAGGAACCACTGATGGCCGGCTGGCGACCGGCAGGCCGCGTCCCGTCCTGGGTGCAGGTGCCCGCGGGCGAGCGGGTGCTCGCGTGGGCCGCGAGCGGCGACAGTGTGCTGGCCGGCACGCGCACCACGCTGTATGCCGCGACGCCCGGCGCGCCGCTGCGCGCCTGGAGGTGGGAAGCCTTGCGCGGGGCGGACTGGCTGCCCGATGAAGACCTGCTGCGCGTGCGCACTACCGACGAGGTGTGCGACTTCCCCCTGCTCACGCCGGGCCTGCTGCTGCAGTTGATCCGGGAGCGGGTGACCGCCAGCGTCGTGTTGCAGCGGCACCTGCCGGTGCGGGCCAAACGCGGCGTCCGGATCGTGGCTCGCCGGGCGCCACATTCGGCCGAGCCGCTGACCTGGACCGTCGAATACGACCCAGGCCTGGACCCCGACGATCCCGCGGTCGCGGCAGTCGTGGCCCGTGCCTACGCGGCAGCCAGGTCCGACCTGGGGGAGTAGCCCCGCCCAGATTTTCGGGCCAGCCGCCCGCAGGCTATTGTTGTCGCCGCCAAGTGAACGACCCGGTCCGCCGGCGTCCACGATCCCCTGTAGCTCAACTGGCAGAGCATTCGGCTGTTAACCGAAGGGTTGTTGGTTCGAGTCCAACCGGGGGAGCCAACGGGACTATTCGGTCCCTGCTCAGTCGCCCCAGCCCAAGGGGAAAACCTCAAAAGCCGCCGCCTTTGGCACGCCCAGCAGCGGGCCCACCTGCCGCGCGATCCCCTCGAGGAACTCCTCGGGGTCGAAGAACTCCCACCCAAGGCCGTCGATATAGGCGCGGTGCGCCTCCAACGAGGCGACTCCGGCGGCGAAGGTCTCGGTCGTGTCCACGCCATGTTCCCCGCCGGGTGAGGACGATGCCCAGACCTCCTTCACCCCACCCCAGGGCTCGAGCCCATCGGTGAGCTGATCGTTGAAGATCCAGCGGTTGCCGGCATCACGCACTCCGTCGAGGACCGCGCGCCCTACGGCGATGTGGTCGGCCTGGTTGAGGTTGCGGCCGCCGAAGGTGTCGCGGAAGTTCCCCGTGATCACGATCTCGGGGCGGTGACGACGCACCGCGTCGGCGATGGCGCGGCGTAGCGGGATGCCGTACTCGACGATCCCGTCGGTGAAGCCCCAGAACTCCACGGTGTCCACGCCGACGATTCGGGCGGACTCGACTTGCTCGGCCTCTCGCAGGGGGCGGCATTCGTCGGGCGACAACCCATTGATGCCCGCCTCGCCGCTGGTCACCATGCAATAGACGATGTGCTTGCCTTGGCCGGTCCATCGAGCGATGGCGGCGGCCGCTCCGAACTCGAGATCGTCGGGGTGAGCAACGATCGCGAGCGCGCGCTCCCAGTCTTCGTTGAGTGGGGTCAGTTGGTCGGTCATTCAAGTAGCTTGGCACCGATCTGCGCGCTGCGCTTGGCTGGCTCCATGGTGGACATCCGGGTGAGCGAGATCGATGTGCACGATGACGCGCTCCTGCGTCGGTGGTACGCCGTGCAGCACGCCGCCTGGGTCCACGGTCGGCAGCACCCGGTGACGCACACCTACCAGGAGCCGTGCTGAGGCGCCCGTCCTGGGGTGCCCGGCGACCCGGCCGGTAGGCTCCCCCGCGGGGCGGTAGCTCAGTCGGTTAGAGCAGAGGACTCATAATCCTTGGGTCGCGGGTTCGAGCCCCGCCCGCCCTACTAGCCCGCTTTCCCCACCCATCAACAGAAGGCCCGCTCGTGAACTCCCCAGTTTCTGCCGTGCCAGTCTCCTCGGTGCTTGAGGACCTCGAGTGGCGTGGCTTGATCACCCACTCCACCGATCGTGAGGCGCTGGCCTCCGCACTCGCGGCTGGGCCGATCCGCTTCTATGTGGGCTTCGATCCGACCGCCCCGAGCCTCCACATGGGCAATCTCGTCCAGTTGGTGACGGCTCGGCGGCTCCAGTTGGGCGGCCACGAGCCCTACATCCTGGTGGGTGGCGCGACCGGCATGATCGGGGACCCGCGCGACTCGGGGGAGCGCACGCTCAACCCGGTCGAGGTGGTCGCTGAGTGGACCGAACGCGTGCGGGTGCAGGTCTCCCGCTTCGTCTCCTTCGAGGGCGCCAACGCCGCGACCGTGGTCAACAACCACGACTGGACCCACAACGTCTCGGTGCTCGACTTCCTGCGCGACATCGGCAAGCACTTCCCGGTCAATCGGATGCTGGCGCGTGACACCGTACGCCGGCGCCTGGAGTCGGGGATCAGTTACACCGAGTTCTCCTACATCTTGTTGCAGGCGTTCGACTTCCTCACCCTCTTCCGCACCCACGGGGTCACGCTGCAGCACGGCGGCTCCGATCAGTGGGGCAACATCACGGGCGGGGCCGAGCTGATCCGGCGGGCCACCGGCGGTCAAGCGCACGCGTTCGCCACCCCGCTGATCACCAAGGCCGACGGCACCAAATACGGCAAGACCGAGGGCGGGGCGCTCTGGCTCGACCGGGAGATGATGTCTCCCTACGCCTTCTACCAGTTCTGGCTCAACGTCGAAGACGTCAAGGTCGGCGAGATGTTGCGTATCTTCACCTTCTTGTCCCATGACGAGATCGAAGACCTCGAGCGGCAGACCCTCGAGGAGCCGTGGCGCCGAGCCGGGCACCGCGCGCTGGCCCGCGAGGTCACCACACTCGTCCATGGGGCCGAGGAGACCGAGCGGATCGAGGCCGCCTCCGCAGCCCTCTTCGGCGGGGGTGACATGGCCACGCTGGATCCCGACACCCTGGGCGCTGCGCTGAGCGAGGCCGGCGTCACGCGCGTCGATCTCGCGAGCAGCCCCACGGTCACCGAGCTCCTGGTTGCGAGCGGCCTGGCGAAGTCCAACAACGACGCCCGCCGGACCATCGGCGACGGCGGCGCCTACCTCAACAACGTGCGGATCACCGACCCCGAGCAGGCCGCAACCCTCGGGGACGCCATTGGCGGACGGTGGCTCGTGCTGCGGCGGGGCAAGAAGCAGATGGCCGGCATCGACGTCAGCTGACCGCGGCCACAGGGGGTTCACGCCACGTCCGAACCCGGTGTGGGCTGGATCACCCGGTGACAGGCGGTGTCGATTTGGCACCCGCCCAGCACAAGCCGTAGTGTCTTCCCTTGTCGCCAGGAGGTGGCGGGAAGCAAGGCCCAAGGGTGTTCACCCAAAGGCAGGGCTGCCGGCCCCGGGTGACCAACCCTCACGCTGAGCCCCTTCAACGGGGTGACGCTGTTGCGTGTGTGTTGTTTGAGATCTCAATAGTGTGTTTGATTGTCGATGAATTGGTTTGTATGTCCTTCGTTGATTGATCCTTGTGGGTTGGTTGATGTTGGTTTGATGATTCTGACGGACGACGTGTTTGTCGGGG
>JBAQXA010000239.1:0-3015 GCA_049299195.1 Nocardioides sp. | reverse complement strand
GTTCGCAGCCCCGGGCAGAACGGCTCACGCGAACGCGGCTTCGGCACCCTGAAGTACGAGCGGCTCTACATCGACTAGATCGACGACGCCGTCATGCTCGCCAAGCACGCCGAGGAATACCGGATCGAATACAACGAGATCAGGCCGCACGAAGCGATCGCCTGGAACCGGCCCAAGGAGGTGCACTTAGGCCTGGCCAGCCCGACCATCCCGACATTTCACACCACCAAAAACCTGCCAACTCCTTGACGCGGGACACGCGGGCCCTAAGAGCGCGGGGGCCCGCAGTCGTTTGCCTAGGTTTCGTCTCCGGCCTCCTGCACCTTCTCCCAGGTCTTGGTGTCGAAGCTCGCGTCCAGCAGGGGGTTGCGCGGCGTCTCACCGCCGTTCCTCTGCTTGATCGCCTGGATCGCCCCCATTGGATCGGCATCCAGCGCTCCGTTCCCGGGGTTGGTTGCTGCGTGCACGAAGCCAGTGAGCGCCTTGTCGTTTATAGCGCCGGACACCAACTCCTCGAGCTCGCTGAAGAACAAGATGGCCACGGGGAACGACACCGCCGGCAGGTTCTGGCGGATGGTCGACCAGTTCGCCACGTAGAACGGCTCGGGCGTGACCACGAAGCCCCACACAGTGCGTCCGGCGGGCAGATGAGGCAGGTTGCCTGCCAAGTACTCGGCGTGAGTCTTCTCGAGCTGTTCGAACGCCTTGGCGATGTCGCGGTCGAGGTGCCTGCGGTAGTCATCGGCATTGCCTCGCGCTGCGAACACCGGCCGCGTCGACTTGACCTCGCACAGGAGCAGGTCCGACCCGAGGCCGACTGACGCATCGACGCTGTCTGCCCCCCTCGCGTACTCGGCTTCACCTTCGACCGTGGCGCCGATGTCCTGCAGTTGTTCGAGCTGGTTCAGCACGTAGTCCTCGTTGACGTAGCCAAGCTCAGTGAAGAACTGGCTCTTCTTCGCTGGCTCGTTGTCGAAGTGGTCCGACCCGGCGTAGAACACGGTGCTAGGCGAGAAGCGGGCCGTCACGAACGCCGGCTGGGGAGCAAGGCCCACCCCGTCAGGGAGGTTCACGAACGGCTTGGCTGCGAACGGATTGAAGTCGTACTGACGGTGCTGTGAGTCCTGGCTGCGGTGGTTGCGGGCGGCAGACCGGAAGTAGGCCGGGTCCTCGCGCATCAGGTCGAACACGTGCACAGCGTGCTCGGGCGGGAGCACCGCGTTGAGCGGAGCGAAGTTCTCCTGCTCGAACCAGGCGGGGTCGAACTTGCCTTCATTGGACATGACCGCGGCGAGGAAGAACGGAGCAAGATCGGTGTACGTCTCCACGTCGGTGCCCAGCAGCTCGTCGATAAGCGCCTTGTTGATCAGCTGGAACTTGTCCGGGTCGTAGGAGCGCTCGAACATCGGTCGCATGCGCGCCGTGTCATTGAAGGGACGCTCCTGGTAGGGGAACTGCTGGTAGGACACCCGGACCATGAGGTCGTCAGTCGCCCCCAGGACGGGGCCGGAGAGGATCGGGTCTTCCAGCCCGATCACGATGGCGTCCAGACGTCGCAGGTCGTCGAGGGTTGGCGTGACTTGCCCTTGAGCGCCCCAACCTCCCATCGCCTCGAAGGCGATCAGGCTGCCCGCATGCGGCTTGAGGAGTTGAGAACTGACCGGCTGGTCCTGATTCCACTGGAGCATCTGGTTCGTGGCCACAAGGCGTAGGAGCCGCTGGGTCTTGAACTGCCGCACGTAGCGAGAGAAGCCTTGGTAAGGCACCGGGTTCTCGCTGGGGTTTGGGGCAGGGCGAACGAGTGCCTTCGGCTTCCTAGTCTTCGGCTTCCCTCTCACCCCTCATGATCTCTCAGGGAGGTGCGTCCCAGCGAACCGATTCGTTGTCGCTAGGCGGACCCGGTACTCGCCCGTCGTCATCCGGGCCGAGTAGTAGTAGTCGTCGTCACGGGCGAGCTGTGACCCGCCCCGGCGAGTCCGGGGACCCCGATCCTTGGGAAGGTTGGGGTTATGTCAGGGAGCACTTCGAGGAGGTATCCGCCTGAGCTGAAGGAGCGGGCGGTGCGGATGGTTGGTGAGATCCGCGGTGAGCATGAGTCGGACTGGGCTGCGATGGCTCGGGTGGCTGAGCTGTTGGGGGTGGGGACCCCGGAGACGGTGCGTAAGTGGTGTCGGCAGGCCGAGGTCGACGTGGGCCGTCGGTCGGGGGTGTCCTCGCAGGAGGCCGCGGAGATCAAGCGGTTGAAGCGGGAGAACGCCGAGCTGCGTCGGGCGAACGCCATTTTGAAGGCGGCCTCGACTTCTTCGCGGCCGAGCTCGACCGGCCCGAGAGACGGTGATCAGGTTCATCGCCGAGCACAAGGACCACAGCGAGCCCGGCCCCGATGGTGGGGCCGGGCTTCGTTGGGGTGTCGAGCCCTTGTGTGCGGTGCTGTCCGAGCATGGGGTCAAGATCGCCCCGTCGACCTACTACGAGTGGGTCGACAAGCAGCCCACCCGCCGGCAGCTGGCCGACGCGGAGCTGGTCGCGGTCATCACCGCCCAGCGAGAGGACAAGAAGACCGGGAAGTTCGTGCAGACCCTGGGGGCCCGCAAGCTGTGGATCCGGCTCCGCGGGCAGGGTCATGACGTGGCCCGGTGCACCGTGGAGCGGATCATGCGGGAGCAGGGCTGGGAAGGTGCCCGCTACGGCTCCAAGCACAAGACCACCGTCGCGGACCCCGGCCATGACCGGCACCCGGACCGGGTCGACCGGAACTTCACCGTGCCGGTGCCCAGCCGGCTCTGGGTGGCCGATTTCAGCTACGTACCGACCTGGACCGGGATGGTCTACGTCGCGTTCGTCGTCGATGCCTTCAGCCGCAAGATCCTGGGCTGGCGGGCGGCCAGTGCGTCCGTGTCGCCGGTGCCGGGCGCCGCAAGACTGTCGAGACGGTCACGACCTGGTCGTCGATGACCGGTCAGATCCTCGCGCTGCGTGAGCATCTGGTCGCCGAGCGGGTCACCTGTGTGGTCA
>JBAQXA010000238.1:0-4166 GCA_049299195.1 Nocardioides sp. | reverse complement strand
TGCGGACACAACTCGCCGGGCTGCCGGGAGTGGCCGCGGTGCGTGGGGTTGGGTCGTTCACCGGCATCGACCTCACGCTGCCGATCGCCGCGGAGGTAGTTCAGGCTGCCCAGCGTGCCGGATTCTTGATCAACAACACCGGCCCGGCGACGCTCCGCCTCGCGCCAGCCCTGACGCTCACGGCGGCCGAGTCGACCGAGTTCACCGACGCCTGGCCGGCGATCTGGGCCGCCGCCACCGAAGCCACCGAAGAAGAGGAGGCGGCCGGTGCGCCACCTACTGCGTGATGACGATCTGAGCCCCGCCGAGCAGACCGAGGTCCTCGACCTCGCGCTGCGACTGAAGGCCGACCCGTTCTCGGTGAAGTCGCTGGCCGGCCCGCGCACGGTGGCGACGATCTACGACAAGCCGACCCTGCGCACCCAGGTGTCCTTCGCCGCGGGGATCGCCGAACTCGGCGGTCACCCGATGCTCGTCGAGGGGTCCCTGGCCGGCATCGGTGTGCGTGAGTCGGTCGCCGACATCGCGCGCATTCTCGGCCGCCAAGCAGCGGTCATCGTGTGGCGCACCTACCACCAGTCCTGGCTGGAGGAGATGGCGCAGTATGCCGGCGTGCCCGTCATCAATGCCCTCACCGACGACTTCCATCCCTGCCAGTTGATCGCCGACCTGCTGACCATCAGGGAGCACAAGGGGTCGCTCGCCGGCCTCACCGTCAGCTTCGTCGGCGACGGCGCCTGCAACATGGGCAACTCGTGGGTGCTCGCGGGCACCACCGCCGGAATGCACGTCCGCGTTAGCTCGCCACCCGGCTTCGAGCCCGCAGCGCCCCATGTCGCCCGCGCTCGCGAGATCGCGGCGACGACGGGAGGGTCGGTGACCATCGAACCCGATCCCACCGCTGCCGTCGCGGGGGCCGACGTGGTGGTCACCGACACCTGGGTCTCGATGGGCAAGGAGATCGAGGCACGTGCTCGGCGGGTCGCCTTCGCGTCGTACCAAGTCGATGCGGCACTCGTGGCCCAGGCGGCGGATGACGCGGTGGTGCTGCACTGCCTGCCGGCCTACCGTGGCAAGGAGATCACGGCCGAGGTGCTGGACGGCCCGCGCAGCCTCGTGTGGGATGAGGCGGAGAATCGTCGCCACGCGCAGAAGGCTGTGATCGCCTGGCTGCTCGATCGACGCGACACAGCGGGGGAGGGGCAGTGACCGACAGCGGACAGATGCCGCTCACCAAGGCCGCGCGACACCAACTCATCGTGTCGCTGATCACCCATCACGAGGTGCGCTCCCAGGGCGACCTCGCCGATCTGCTGTCTGACCGGGGCGTCCACGTCACCCAGGCGACCCTTTCCCGAGACCTGCTGGAGTTGGACGCGGTCAAGGTGCGCAGCAAGGTGGGGGGTCTGGTCTATGCGGTGCCCTCCGAAGGCGGGGATCGCTCCCCGACCTCGGGGGAGACCAACGCATCCGTGCACCGCTTGGCACGCATCTGCGCCGAACTCCTGGTCAGTGCTGAGTCGAGCGGCAACATCGTGATCCTGCGTACGCCGCCCGGCGCTGCGCAGTTCTTGGCCTCGGCGCTGGATCGCGCCGAACTCGACGACGTGCTCGGCACCATCGCGGGAGACGACACCGTCATGGTGGTGGCCGCGGAGCCCGCTGCTGGCCCCGGAACTGATGGCCCTGCAGCTGCGGCTGGACGCGCACTCGCGGCTCGACTGTTGGCGCTCGCCGACCCCGGAAGGACGACAGGTGACTGAAGGTCCCACCAACGAAGGCATGCTCTGGGGCGGCCGGTTCGACGACGGCCCCGCTCCCGAACTCGTCGCCCTGTCTCGGTCGACCCACTTCGACTGGCGCCTGGCGGGCTACGACCTGGCGGGCTCCCGCGCTCACGCGCGCGCCCTGTATGCCGCCGGGTTGCTGTCCGAGGCCGACCACAGCGAGCTTCAACGCGGGCTGGACGCACTCGGGGCGCAGCTCGAAGCCGGTCTCCTGCTCCCCGCGCCCGCTGACGAGGACGTGCACGGAGCGCTCGAACGCCTCCTGCTCGACGAGGTGGGCACCGAGGTCGGGGGCCGGCTGCGCGCCGGGCGCTCGCGCAATGACCAGATCGCCACCCTGCTCAAGCTCTATCTGCGCGATCACGCCGACCGGCTGGGGCACCTCGTCTTGGACGTCGCCGTGGCCTTGCGCGATCAGGCTCGCGGCCAGCTGACCAGCCTCAATGGAGGCCCGGCGGTCATGCCGGGTCGCACCCATCTCCAGCATGCCCAGCCGGTGCTGTTGTCCCATCACCTCGCCGCTCATGCGTGGGCCCTGCTCCGCGACGTGGATCGTCTCGCCGACTGGCGGCGACGCAACGCCGAGGATTCCCCCTACGGCGCCGGTGCCTTGGCCGGCTCCAGCCTCGGGCTCGACCCGACTCTGGTGGCCACCGAACTCGGCTTCACCTCCGCCTCACCCAACTCCATGGACGCGACGTCGGCCCGCGACTTCGCCGCCGAGTTTGCCTTCGTCACCGCGATGATCGGTGTCGACCTCAGCCGGCTCGCCGAGGAGATCATCATCTGGTCGACCCACGAGTTCGGCTTCGTGCGACTCCACGACGCCTGGTCGACCGGGTCGAGCATCATGCCGCAGAAGAAGAACCCCGACATCGCCGAGCTCGCCCGCGGCAAGGCCGGTCGGCTGATCGGCAACCTCACCGGTCTGATGGCCACGCTCAAGGCCCTCCCGCTGGCCTACAACCGGGACCTCCAGGAGGACAAGGAGCCGCTGTTCGACTCCGTCGACACCCTCGAGGTGCTGTTGCCGGCGTGCCGTGGGCTCGTGGCGACGCTGCGCTTCGACACGGACCGATTGGCCGCGCTGGCCCCCGAGGGCTACTCCCTAGCGACCGACGTTGCCGAGTGGCTGGTCCGCGAGGGGGTGCCGTTCCGGGTGGCGCACGAAGTTGCGGGGGCCTGCGTGCGTCACTGTGAGGCGCGCGGACTGTCGTTGTCAGATCTGACCGACACCGATCTGCTCTCGATCTCGCCCCATCTGACCCCGGCCGTTCGCGAGGTCTTGACCGTTGCGGGATCCGTGGCCGCCCGGGAGGGACGCGGCGGGACCGCCCCGAACCGCGTGGCCGAGCAGCTCGACGAACTCGACGCTGCGCTGGCAGCGCAGCGCTCGCGCCTTGCCTGAACCCGACTGGTCCGCACTCCTCGGCGGACCGGCCGACGCCGCAGCCCCGACCTTGCTCGGAGCGGAACTCCATCACGCGGGCGTTGGGTTGCGCATCACCGAAGTGGAGGCCTACGGCGGGAGCGACGACCCCGGCTCGCATGCCTGGAGGGGCCGAACCCCACGAAACGACGTGATGTTCGGGCCGGCCGGGGTGCTCTACGTCTACTTCACCTACGGAATGCATCACTGCGCCAACGTGGTGTGCGGCCCGACGGGGCAGCCCGGCGGCATCCTGATTCGAGCCGGCGAGATCCTGAGCGGGCATGCGGTGGCTCGCCAACGCCGCGGGCTCCCCGCGGACGGAAGCGCGGATCGGCAGCTCGCCCGCGGCCCCGCGCGACTGTGCCAGGCGCTCGCCATCGACCTCGGCCACAACGGAGTAACCCTCCTGACTGCCACGGCCTCCCGGCCGCCGTATGCCGCAGCCGACGCGCGGCAGCCGATTCAACTCCTGGCTCCCCAGGAGGTAGTCACCCCAAAGCGCGTCTCCCGCGGCCCCCGCGTGGGCTTGCGCCACGCCGCCGAGCGTCCGTGGCGCTTCTGGATCACCGGCGATCCGACCGTGAGCGACTACCGCCCGGCCGCCCGGAGAGGCCGACGTCAGCCCACCGAGGCCCCGACCCGCACAGCAGTAGACGCGCGGCCCGGCCAGCCGTAGATGTGCGGTCTGGAGGCCAGTCTGAGCCACCAGGTCTCCCGCCGGGCGCCACGGTGCGGGGTCGATTTGACCGCCCCCGGGGAGGGGGGTAAGGTTTCTCAGGTTGCCCCCGCAGCAGTCAGAGATGGCGGCGCGGAGCGCAGATGTTGTTTGAGATCTCAATAGTGTGTTTGATTGTCGATGAATTGGTTTGTATGTCCTTCGTTGATTGATCCTTGTGGGTTGGTTGATGTTGGTTTGATGATTCTGACGGACGACGTGTTTGTCGGGG
>JBAQXA010000237.1:0-14738 GCA_049299195.1 Nocardioides sp. | reverse complement strand
GACCTCCGTGCGGCGTGCGGCGAGGCCGACCCCAGGCTCGAGGTTGCACGGCTGGAGGAGTCCTGCGGCGCCTTGCGCCGTCGGCACGCGCTGATCGAGCGCTGGGCCGCAGCCGAGCAGGCTGCGTCCAAGGCTGCGCAAGTCCTCCTGGAGGCCGCGACGCGAGCCGGCTTCGTCGACACGCACGACGCCCTGTCCTCGCTCCTTCCGCGGGAGGAGCGCCGGCAACTCGAGGAGCAACTCGCCGATCACGATGCCCGGCTGCGAGCAGCCGAAACCGTGCTCGCCGATCCAGAGATCCGTGCTGCAGCCGCCCAGGCAGCCCCCGACGTCGCGTCCTTGGCCACGCGGGCGGCATCCGCACTCGCGTCAGCCGAGCGTTCGGCGGCCATCGCGACGTTGACCGCGGATCGACACCGCCGTGCCGAGTCCCTGATCGCTGACCTCCGGCGCCTCCACCACCGGTGGGCAGCTGCCGACGAAACGGCCGACTTGGCGGCAAGCCTCTCAACTCTGGTGGAGGGCACGAGCCCCGACAACCACGCTCGGCTGCGCCTGTCGGCCTACGTCTTGAGTCACCGTCTCGGTCAAGTGATCGCCGCCGCCAATGAGCGGCTCGAAACGATGAGCGATCATCGCTACCGGCTGGAGCACACCACCACCGCTCGCGGGGGTTTGGGCCTTTCGATTCTGGACGATTGGTCCGGTGAGTCTCGCGACCCGATGACGCTCTCCGGTGGGGAGACGTTCGTGGTCTCCCTCGCCCTGGCCTTGGGGCTGGCTGACGTGATCTCCGTCGAGTCTGGTGCGACGGTCCTCGACACGCTCTTTGTCGATGAGGGCTTCGGAGCGCTCGACTCGGACACCCTCAGCGACGTCTTGGACACCATCGACGGACTCCGCGAGGGGGGTCGTGTGGTGGGGCTCGTCAGCCACGTGCCAGAGATGCGCGAGCGCATCCCCACCCGCGTTGAGGTCCACAAGGAGCGGACGGGCTCCACTGTGCGGCTGGTGCCCACCAGCACACCAACCGCACAGTGCTAGGGCCCGACTAGGCGAAGGCCTCCGGCGGCGGGCAGGCGCACACCAGGTTGCGATCGCCATACGCGTTGTCGATCCGCGCGACGGGCGGCCAGTACTTGTCCACATCGACACCCGCCGGGAAGACACCCACTTCGCGGGAGTAGGCCCGATCCCACTCGCCCACGAGGGCGCGGGCCGTGTGCGGCGCGTGCCGAAGCGGCGAATCCTCAGGAGTCCACTCCCCTGCCGCAACACGGTCGACCTCGCCCTTGATCGCGATCATCGCGTCACAGAACCGGTCCAGCTCACCGAGATCCTCAGACTCTGTCGGCTCGACCATCAGGGTCCCGGAAACCGGGAAGGACATCGTGGGCGCGTGGAAGCCGTAGTCGATCAGCCGCTTCGCGACGTCGTCCACGGTGACGCCGGTGTCTCGCGTCATCGGCCGCAGATCCAGGATGCACTCGTGGGCCACCAGTCCGCCCTCGCCGCGATAGAGCACGGGGAAGTGCGGCTCCAGTCGCATGGCCACATAGTTGGCGGCCAGCACCGCAACGGCCGTTGCCCGCTCGAGACCCGGACCGCCCATCATGGCGATGTAGGCCCACGAGATCGGCAGAATGCCCGCCGAGCCGTACGGCGCGGCGCTGATGGCGCCGATCCCCTCCCTGCGGGCAGGGCTCGGGTGCCCGGCATGTGACGGCAGGAACGGCGCCAGATGCTCACGCACCGCCACCGGGCCGACGCCCGGTCCCCCGCCACCATGGGGGATGCAGAAGGTCTTGTGGAGGTTGAGGTGGGACACATCCCCGCCGAACTTGCCGGGCTTGGCGAAGCCGAGCAGCGCGTTGAAGTTGGCGCCGTCGATGTAGACCTGCCCACCAGCATCGTGAACGACCTGGCACAGCTCGACGATGGTGTCCTCATACACACCGTGGGTCGAGGGATAGGTCACCATGATGGCGGCCAGCGACTCCGCATGCTGGGCGCACTTGGCGCGGAGGTCGTCGAGGTCGATGGAGCCGTCCTCACGGGCGGCAACGACTACGACGCGCATGCCTGCCATCACGGCCGACGCAGCATTGGTGCCGTGGGCCGACGACGGGATCAAGCAGACGTTGCGCCCGGAGTCACCCCGGGAGCGGTGGTAGCCCCGGATCGCGAGCAACCCCGCAAGCTCCCCCTGGGAGCCTGCGTTGGGCTGGATGGAGACCTGGTCGTAGCCGGTGGCCTCCGCGAGCCAGCCCTCCAACTCCTCGACCAACGCGCGGTAGCCCGGCGCGTCCTCGAACGGGGCGAAGGGGTGCATGTTGGCGAAGCCGGGGAAGCTGACGGGCTCCATCTCCGTGGTGTCATTGAGCTTCATCGTGCATGACCCGAGCGGGATCATCCCCCGATCGAGGGCGTAGTCGCGAGCAGACAGCCGGTGCAAATAGCGCAGCATGGCCGTCTCGCTGTGGTGAAGGCTGAACACCTCGTGCACCAGGTAGGGCGTCTGCCGCGCCAATCCGCTCGGGAAGTGGTTCGCCGTGGCCTCGCCCGCGGCGCCGGACTCGACCCCGAATGAGGCGACAACGGCGTCGAGGTCGGCGGCGGAAGCACTCTCCCCCACCGAGATCCCCACGAGGTCGGCGTCGACCTGGCGCAGCCAGAGGCCCCGCTCGCGCGCGTTCGCGACCACAGCCGCCGCTCGTCCCGGCACCCGGGCCGAGACGGTGTCGAAGAAGTGGTCATGGACGACCTCGACACCGCCGGCGCGAAGGGCATCGGCCACCCGAGCAGCGTTGGAGTGCAAGCGCTGCGCGATCGCGCGCAGCCCAGCAGGCCCGTGGTAGACGGCATACATCGATGCCACCACGGCCAGCAGCACCTGGGCGGTGCAGATGTTGGAGGTCGCCTTGTCGCGCCGGATGTGTTGCTCGCGCGTCTGCAGGGCGAGCCGGTAGGCCGGACGACCCTCCGCATCGACAGAGACGCCCACGAGGCGACCCGGGAGGTGCCGCTCCAGGCCGGCCGTCACCGCCATGAAGCCTGCGTGTGGTCCGCCATAAAACAGCGGCACCCCGAAGCGCTGGGAGGAGCCGACCACGACGTCTGCGCCGAGCTCACCCGGAGCGGCGAGCACGGTGAGGGCGAGCAGATCGGCGCACACCACGGCGAGCGATCCGCGCGCATGGGCCTCGTCGATAATCGGCTTCGGATCGAGAATCCGCCCGGAGGCCCCGGGGTACTGAACGGCGACGCCGCACAGCTCACCCTCGGGCAATCCCTGGCTCAGATCAGCAACCACGACCTCAATGCCCATCGCCTGGGCGCGGGTGCGCACCACCTCGATGGACTGCGGCAGTGCGTCCGCGTCGACCACGAAGGGGCCGGTGGCGTTGCGCTTGGCCCGGCGCACGAGCGTCATCGCTTCGGCGAGGGCCGTGCCTTCATCGAGTAGCGAGGAGTTGGCGGTCGGGAGGCCGGTGAGATCGCCGATCATGGTCTGGAAGTTCAACAGCGCTTCCAGCCGGCCCTGGGAGATCTCGGGCTGATACGGCGTGTACGCCGTGTACCAGCTTGGGTCCTCCAGGACGTTGCGACGGATCACCGCCGGCGTCACGGTTGCGTGGTAGCCGAGGCCGATCATCGGCTCTGCGAGCTTGTTGCTGTCCGCCAACTCACGCAGCCGAGCGGCCGCCTCCTCTTCCGACAGGGCCGGCGGGAGGTGGAGAGTGGCGCCCGCAATCGCGGCGGGCACGGCAGTGCGCATGAGATCGGCAAGATCAGCATGGCCAAGGCCGGCGAGCATCGCGGCGATGTCATCAGGCCGCGGCCCCAGATGGCGGTCGACGAAGTGCGCTGGCGCGTGTTCGGCGTCGAGGCTGGCGGCAGGGTTGGAAATGGACGAATCAGGCATCGGTAGGCTCCCAGGGGTTCAGGCAGATCGGGACGCCTCCCCCTCTGTCGCACGATCTGATGACCGGCCTCAGAGTTGCCTACCCCACGTGGTCCGGGCGCCTGAGAGGTTCCGGGGAGGATTTGCCCCTTCGGCGCTTCGCGGCCTGCCTGCGCGGACTCACAAAGACTCTCCCACGCGGGATTAACAGCACCGTGACCCTACCACCGCTGAGCCAGCCGTGGTGGCAGCGACTCAGCCGATCAGGCGTGCTTGCCGCCGAGCGGCGAGTTCATCGCCCGGCGCCGCTACCTCGTCGCTCTCGGTGCGCTCGGAGGGGAGTTCGGACAAGCTGCCCTCGATCTCGCGCCACACGTTGCCGATGGCGATGCCGAAGACGCCCTGGCCACCCTGCAGCAGGTCGATGACCTCATCGCTGCTGGTGCATTCATAAACCGTCGCGCCGTCGCTCATCAGCGTCACGCGCGTCAGGTCGTCGGTGCCGCGCTTGCGCAGATGCTGGACCGCAGCCCGAATCTGTTGCAGCGAGATGCCGGTATCAAGCAGTCGCTTGATGACCTTGAGGATCAAGATGTCGCGGAAGGAGTAGAGGCGCTGCGACCCGGAGCCGCTCGCGCCGCGCACCGTGGGCTCGACCAGGCCGGTCCGGGCCCAGTAGTCGAGTTGGCGGTAGGTGATCCCTGCGGCCCGGCAGGCCGTCGGCCCGCGGTAGCCGGTGTCGCTGGGCAGCGGCGACACATCGTCGTTGAAGAGGAGGCCTTGCTCGTCCGCTGCGTGAGCGGCCTCATGCGCCGCTTGCGTCTGCCGCGGGTCGGGCCCGTTTTCGTTGACTGCCACGTCGACCTCCGTCGAATACTCCGTTGAGCGTAACCCCGGGGGAAGTTTCGGTGGTTGCGCTCAGAGAGCGGACAACTACACCGATGGAGTTACAACAGAGACAGTTCAAGGTAAGGCCGATCCAGAAACCCGTCAAACATGCGGCGTCGGCGTGTTGGAGTTAAACCCTCAGTCTCTAGTTGAGAGTTATTGTTGGTCCTGATCGAAGTCCTCGGCGGACACATGGTCGAGAAATTCCCGAAACTTCTCCACCTCCTCCTCGTCGTCTTCCTCCCCCTCCTCAACGGGGACCGAAAGCGCCGCTTGATCGAGCACCTCCTCCGCACAAAGGATCCGCGATCCCGTGCGCAGAGCCAGTGCGATCGAATCCGAGGGGCGTGCGCTGACCTCGACCCCCGAGGTGAGCACCAAAGTGGCGTAGAAGATCCCGTCGACCATCTCGGTGATCTTGACCTCGCGCAGACCATCACCTGTTGCGGTCAGGATGTCGCGCAGTAGGTCATGGGTCAGTGGCCTCGGCGGCACCACTCCCTGCTGGGCGAACGCGATCGCGGTGGCCTCCACCGATCCGATCCAGATCGGCAGGTAGCGCTCCCCCGCGACCTCGCGGAGCAGCACGATGGGCTGGTTGGAGGGGACTTCGACCCGGACTCCGATCACATCGACTTCGCGCACGTCGCCACCCTACTCGGCGTTCACCATGCGTGGGGTCGGCTCATTGCTGCCGTCAGGCCGGCCGCTTGAGAGTGCCGGGGGTTAGGCCTTGGCGAGACCGACCCGCACGAGCGTCGCATGGAGGCGCAGCGACAGCGCCGCAACCTCTGCGGCCGCCTCATCTGCTCGGGCCTCCGCTGCAGGGTCCTTGGCGCTGCGGATGGGCGCGACGACTTGGGCAACCATGCCGACCTCGCGATCGGCGGCCACCCTAAAGGCGCGCAGGTGACGCGGCTCGAACCCATACTCACTGAGCTCGCGAGCGGTGGTGGCGATCAGCAGCGCGTCGCTATCGAACTGCCCGGTGCCGGGCCGCGCCTGGATCAATCCGTGCTGCTCGAGCTCACTCAGTTGAGGCTCGGAGATGCCGGCGACTTTGATCAACTCCCGGCGAGACAGGCGCACGTCACTGCGCCGACGAAACGACTCGGCACTGGGCACGCCGTCCACAGAGAGCGCCACCGCCGGGACGGTCGGCATCACCGACTCGATGGGTGGCGGCTCGAGCCCCCGATCAAGCGCGTCGAGGTGCTCCCCGATGACCTTGAGGGGGAGGTAGTGGTCGCGTTGAACGCGCAGGATGTAGCGCAGCCTGTCGATGTCGGCCTGGGAGAACTTGCGGTAGCCGGCTGCGGTGCGCTCGGGCTTGATCAGCCCCTGGTCCTCGAGAAAGCGGATCTTCGGAATCGACACCCCGGGAAAGTCCGCGCGCAGCACCTTGAGCACATGGCCGATGTTGTGCCGTACTTCGTCGGAGGCAGCAGATGCGGAGGGCATCCCCGTCATCCTGCGTGACCGGCGAAGTACACAAGCCGATACTTGCCGATCTGGACCTCGTCACCGTCCTGCAGGTCCACGCTCTCGATGCGATCCCGGTTGACGTAGGTGCCGTTGAGGCTCCCGGCGTCTGCCACGGAGAACTCCACCCCTGATCGGCGGAACTCGGCATGGCGCCGAGAGACGGTCACGTCATCGAGGAAGATCTCGCTGTCGGGGTGCCGTCCGGCCTTGACAAGATCGGCGTCCAAGAGGAAGCGGCTGCCCGCACCCGGACCCCGCTGGACAACGAGCAGGGCATGGCCCGGGGGCAACGCATCCACAGCCGCCGCATCCACCGGGTCCAAGCCGCGGTCGATGCTCTCGGTGACGTCGCGGCCACCAAACGTGATCGTCGCCGTGGCGTCGCTCATCTCCACCGGTGGGGCCGCCGGGGCCGCGCCCGCAAGGCGCGTGCCGCACTGGGAGCAGAACCTCGCTTGATCCGGATTCTGAGAGCCGCACTCCGTGCAATAGGGCATCTGCTGGTCCTTCGATCGGTGCGGGGGGAACCCTCACCTTCCGAGTGAGGGATACCCCGAACCTACCATCTCGGGATAACTACTCGAGGCTGGATTCGTAGGACGCTGCGTCCATCAGCCCGTCGGTCGAGCCGGCTCCTGCGGCGATCTCAAACAGCCAGCCGCCGCCGTAGGGGTCGGTGTTGACCAACTCGGGGGTCGCGTCGAGTGCGTCGTTGCGAGCCAAGACCTCGCCGCTCACCGGGGCGTAGATATCGCTCACCGACTTGGTCGACTCAAGCTCGCCACACACCTCGCCAGCGGTGACGCTGTCACCGACCTCGGGCAGGGAGACATAGACGATGTCGCCCAACGCGTCCTGGGCGTAGTGGGTGATCCCGACGCGGACTGAACCCGCGCTCTCACCCGGGATGCGCACCCACTCATGTTCTGAGGTGTACTGCAAGTCGTCTGGATACACGAGCCCTCCTGGCTGCTCCCGCGGCGCTCTACGCGCCGCACGAATCGTGGTGATGACCGCCGCCGCATCGGTCGGCGAAAGCACCCTACTGCCTTTTGTCCGACTGTCCCCGAGCCGGGTCAGTTCGCCGGTGCGGCGAACTCGGGCTCCTCGAGCGTGCGCACGGTGCCGATCTCGACTAGATCCTGCTCGACGACGTCGAAGCGCCCTCCTGCCTCTTCGACCCGCTCCTGCGGGCCGCGACTGAAGGTCACCCCTTCACGCAGCGTTCGCGGGTCGCCAATCGCCTCGATCCGCAGCTCGCCCGAGATCGTGGTGCCGTCGATGACCACGCCCGCACTGCTCACATCGAGGGCGGTCTGGGCAACCACGCGGATCGAGTCGTTGACTTCGATCGCCTCGGCTCCCGCCGTACGGAGCTCTTGAAGGATGTCGAGCAGCAACTCCAGCGACGTCTGACCGGGAGTGGACACAGTGATGGTGATGCCCGGGCCCTCAACCGCCACCAATCCCGCGAGGATCGCCAGTTGGTCGGCTCGCTGCGGCCTGGGCCAACGCGGCCTGTCTGTTGGTGCGATCCGAGCTGAGTCGATCGCGAGTGGCCTGAAGTTGGTCGATCTCGCGGCGACTGCGCTGCGTGGCTGCGGACAGTCCTTCAAGGACATCGATCAAGTCCTGCTGGCGATAGCCGGCGTAGTCCGTGGTGATGTCGTTGGCTCGCACCTGCGTCACGGCACCGAACCCCAGCGCCGCCAACAGCAGCCCCACCACGAGCTGCGCCCGGCTCGGGGTCAGCATCGCCCGACGCAGGCGCGTCCAGGGCGCCAGCTCGGAAGCGGGAGACGGCTCGGCCGGCGCAGCGGCCGCCGGAGCGAGCGGCTCAGGCATGGAAGAGATGTCGCCTGATGGCGGCGACGTTGGAGAAGATTCGGATGCCGAGAACCACGATGACTCCGGTGGACAGCTGCCCGCCAACGCCCAGCTGGTCGCCGAGATAGACGATCGCCGCCGCGATGACCACGTTGCTCACAAAGGAGACGACGAACACCTTGTCGTCGAACAGCCCCTCTAAGTAGGCGCGGAGCGCGCCGAAGACGGCGTCGAGTGCGGCCACCACAGCGATGGGCAAGTAGGGCTGAAGCCCCACGGGGACGTCCGGCTGGAGGAAGAGCCCGAGCAGAACACCCGCAAGCAGGCCGATGACCGCGATCAACCCCGTGGCTCCTGACTCTTCGTCCGCTCTTGGTCGATGGCCTCGACCTGCCGAAGCACACGCTCCGGCGCCGCAGGCAACAGCATCCCGCGCTGGGCCTCGGCGGTGAAGCCAAACCCGAGTTGGGCGACCAGATTGGTCCAAGCAAGACCGTGCGTCGACTCCTGCAATCGTGCCGACAGGGTACGCGGATCACCGATCGCGCGCACACGATAGGGCGAGCTCAGCGTGACGGTGCCGACCCCCACGGACGAGCCGGAGTCGTGCAAAGACGTCGTGGTCGTGATGCGCTGGTCGTTGATGGTGACGGCTTCGGCACCGGCGTTCCACAGCGCATCGAGGAGCGTCGCGAGATCGCGGGACCGGACCAATGTCGAGGGGTCATCACCACGCCCGTCGGAGACGGTCAGGAGCAGCCCCGGGCCACGCACGGCGGTGAAGCCGGTGACGGCGCCCAGCCGCTTGGCCCGCCCGGCGGCGACCCCTTCGGCGGCGGCGACCTGACCAAGCTCTGCGGAGAGTTGGTTGATCTCCCCGCGCAGGACATCGAGCTTGGCCTGTTGATCGGCGAGCTCACCGCGCCCCTGCGCGATCTGGGTCAGCAAGGCTGCCCGCCCCGCGGACGCGCTATCGGCCTGCCGAGTGGTCTGCATGACCGAGATGCCCACGAGCAGGCCGAAAACGACAAATGCCAAGGCGATGGTCCTGGTCGGACGCTGGGGGTCCGAGCCGGCACGTCGGGCAGCGGCGGCCTCGTAGTCCTGGTCCAGCGAGCTCTCGGTGATCCGGGCGAGCAGCGGCCGGGTGACGTGGTCGGGCGGCGCCTGGGTCATGACTCAGCGGGCACGCGGGGGTGGGACGCCAGCAGTTTGCGCACCTGCCACGCGTAGAGGAAGCCGGCCCACCAATAGAGGCCGATCCCCCAAAATGCGAAGGCCCAGCCCCACACGCGCGCAAGGTCGGCCACGACCCCGGTGCCGTCGCCGAGCAGGAGCAGAGGGAAGGCATAGAGGAGATTGAAGGTCGCGGCCTTGCCGAGCAAGTGAACCGGGAGCGCGCTGTAGCCACGGGTCCGCAGGATCGGGACCAGACCCCACAGCAGCAGGTCGCGGGCCGGGAGGGCCACCGCCACCCACCACGGTATGACGTCACGCAGCGCCAGCCCGACGACCACGGCGAGGATGTAGAGCCGGTCGGCGACCGGGTCGAGGATCTCCCCCAGCGGTGAGTATTGGTCGAGCTTGCGGGCGAGGTAGCCGTCGAGGAAGTCGGTCAGCCCCGACAGCATCAGCAAGAACAGTGCCCAGCCGTCTTCTTCGGGACCGAGGACGAGCCAGAGGAAGACAGGCACCCCTGCCAACCGCAGCATGGAGAGCAGGTTGGGAACCGTCCAGACACGGAGGTCACTTCTCTGCTCAGACATCGTGCCTACCCTAACCGTCGACCCGGCGGTATCAGCCGGTCGCGTCAGCGTGGGCGGCATCGTGAATCTCGCCGACCAGCTCTTCGAGCACATCTTCGAGGGTCACGAGCCCCAACACCGATCCGTCGGCGGCACGGACGCGGGCCATGTGGGCCCCCTGCCGACGCATCGTGCTCAACGCCTGATGGAGCAGCGCGTCGGGGGCGACGTCGGCCAAGCGGCGTACCTCATCGGCGCCAACGGCGCGCAGGCGACGCTCGGGGTCGGTCTCCAAGACATCCTTGATGTGCAGGTAGCCCCGGAGCTCGCCGGCCGCATCCGCGACCGGGAACCGGCTGTAGCCGGTGGCGGCGCAGAGCTCCTCCACGTCGGTGACGGTCGCGCCCGGTTGCACCGTGGCGAGCGACTCGAGCGGCATCAACACCGCGGCGACGTCCTTTTCGACAAAGTCGAGCGCGCCGGACAGGCGGTCGTATTGGCCGGCCTCAAGCAGCCCCTCCCCCAGGGACTCCTCGACCATGGCGGCCACCTCTTCACGGGTGTAGGTGGCACTGACCTCACCCTTGAGAGCCACCCCGAAGAGGGCCAGGATGTGGCCGGCGATCCAGTTGATCACGTGCAGCAGCGGCCGGAACAGCGTGGCGATGGCCCACACGGCCGGGCCGAGGATCAGCGCGGCCCGGTCGGGGCCGGCAAGAGCGAGGTTCTTGGGGACCATCTCGCCGATGACGACGTGGAGATAGACCACGACGGTCAGAGCCAAGGCGAACGCCGTCGGGTGGAGCATGCCGTGAGGCACGTGCAGCGCATCGAGGGCTGGTTCGATGAGGTGGGCGAGCGCTGGCTCACCCACCGCGCCCAACACGAGGGAGCAGACCGTGATGCCCAACTGGTTGACCCCGATCACCAGTGGCATGTTCTCCATGGCCGTGAGCGTCGTGCGAGCCACTGCCGATCCGGCCTGCGCGCGGGGCTCGATCTGGCTGCGCCGAGCCGAGACGAGGGCGAACTCAGCGCCGACGAAGAAGGCGTTGCCGAGCAGGAGTGCTGCGGCCAACAGGAGCATTCCGTAGTCACCCATCGGTGACCTCCCGCATCCGGATGCGGTCGATGCGCAGGGCGTCCATCGCGTTCACCTGCAGGGTGAAGCGGCGCTCGATCGCATCGTCCTCGGTGTGGTCGATGAGGAGGATCGTCGCCTCGTCGCCGACCGTGGGGATGCGCCCCAGCCGCTGCAGGAGAAGCCCGGCGACGGTGTCGTAGGCCTCATCCTCGGGCAACGCGACTCCGGTCAAATCCTCCACCTCATCAGGCCGCAGCAACCCCGAGAAGAGCCACGAGCCGTCCCGGTGCTGCTTGGCCTGACCGCCGCTCGGGTCGTGCTCATCGGCGATGTCGCCGACGATCTCCTCCACGACGTCCTCAAGGGTGACGATGCCGGCTTGGCCGCCGTATTCATCGAGCACCACCGCCATCTGGAAGCCGTCTTGCCGCAGGAGGGCAAGCAGCGGGTCGAGCTTGAGCGAGTCGGGCACCTCGGTTGGGCGCGCCATCAGGTGTTTGACGCGGGTGGTCGCACGGTCGGCGATCGAGAGCGCCACCGCGTGCTTGACGTGAACGGCTCCCACCACGTCGTCGTCGTCGTTGAGGACCGGGAAGCGCGAGTGACCGGTCTCGCGAGCCAACTCGATGACAGTGATCGCCCGGTCGCCCTCCTCCACCGAGTGGGTGCGCACGCGGGGCGTCATGATCTCGGCCGCGGTGCGCGTGCCGAACTCCACCGATCGCTCGACGAGCTCCGCCGTACCGGCATCGAGCGTGCCGTGGTCTGCCGAATGCTGGATCAACGAGGCGAGCTCAGTCGCGCTGCGCGCCGACCTGAGCTCCTCCTGCGGCTCGATCCCCGCGCGGCGTACGAGCGCGTTGGCGGAGCCGTTGAGCACCTTGATCGGCCACGCCATCAGCTTGGTGAAGCCGCGTTGAAACGCCTGCGTCGCGCGTGCGGTGGGCTCGGGCAGCGCGAGGGCAAGGTTTTTGGGCACCAACTCGCCGAAGATCATGGTGAGGAACGTGCTGAGGACGAGCGCGGTCGCCAAGGCCACCGGGCGCACCCAGCCTTCGGACATGCCGGCCGCACGGAGCGCCGGACCGATGAGCCCCGCGATCGCCGGCTCCGCCAGGTAGCCGATGGCCAGATTGGTGACGGTGATGCCGACTTGGGCACCCGACAATTGGGTGGAAAGCGAGCGGAGGGCGCGTTGTACGCCGACCGCATCGAGGTCGCCCTGCTCGGCAGCCTTGTCGATGGTGCGACGGTCGACGGTGACGAACGCAAACTCCGCCGCGACGAATGCTCCACAGGCGGCAATCAACAACAGACTCAGCAGCAGCAAAAGCCACTCGGTCATGGGCGCCTCACCGGGCCCACTGTAGTCGGCGTTAGGGGGTGAGACCCAAAGCCGTCAGCCAGGCCACCGGGCTAATCGGAGCGCCGCCACCGGGCCGGACTTCGAGGTGCAGGTGCGGACCCGTGGTGTTGCCCGAACTGCCGACGCCGCCAAGGACCTGTCCGGCGGAAACCGTTTGGCCCACAGTGACGATGGTGGCGCTCTGGTGGCAGTACCAGAGTTGGGTGCCGTCCTGCAGCGTCAGGATCGTCCGCAGGCCGTAGGCCCCCGACTCCCCCACCGACGTGATGACTCCATCGCCGATGGCCACGAGCGGCGTGCCGACGGGAGCGGCGAAGTCCTCGCCGGTGTGCACGGTCTCCCACAAGGGACCGGTGGCGCCGAAGTGGCTCGTGCGGTGATACCCCGAGAGGGGCAGCACGTGCTCCAGGTGAGCGAGGTCTCCGGCGAACCCAATCGCCGCGAGGGCTGCGATGCGGGCAGCGGTCTCCTCGGCATGCTTGTCGGCCTGCTGGTCCAGTGCGCCGATCGCTACGGCGCGCTGCAGCGCGAGTTCCTCGGCGGCCGCTGCCAAGGCCACCTGCTCTTGCTGGGCAGGGGTGAGCGCGGGCAAGGACCCGGCCTCCGGCGCCGCGAAGGCAGCGACGGGCAGGGTGAGCAGCGCGACACACGCGGCAGCGAGCAGCGCGAGGCGACGAGCGATGGCAGTCATTGGTTCCTTCACAGGCGAGCGAACCCGGTCGGTTCATGAAGTGAACGTCACGCCCATGGCTCTGGTGACGCGAATCGGGGAAGTTGGACCGTGAAACCACCCTCCTAGACCATCGGCCGCATCCGAACGGGCCATCTCCGCTGCCCGTGCGGTGACCCATGGACGCCGGACGCCGTGCGGCCGCGCGGCTGGTGCACCGCCGGCAGGTCCGCGTGTCGAGGGCTAATGGGGTGCGGATCCGGCGGGGGTCGCCTACCTTGGGGGCAACCACGGGAGGGAGACGCGATGAGCACAGTTGCCCTCCTCAATGCGTCTTATGAGCCGCTGGGTGGAGTGTCGTTTCCGCACGCGGTGCGGATGTTGTTTCGACAGGTGGCCGTCGTGGAAGAGGCCGAAGACGGCCGCTCGATCGGCCCCTACCCCTGGCCGCGTTCGGTGCGCTTGGTGCGCTACGTCGCGGCGTACTGGCTCTATCGGCCAGCGTCGTGCACCAAACGCAACGTCCTGCGTCGAGACGGCGGCCGCTGCTGCTACTGCGGCGGGCACGGCAGCACGCTCGACCACGTGCAGCCGATGTCACGCGGCGGGGGCAGCGATTGGCTCAACCTGGTGACCGCCTGCGAGCGCTGCAATAGTCGCAAGGCAAACCGGACGCCCCCAGAGGCAGGCATGCGCCTGCGCCGTATGCCGTGGGTCCCGACGCTGGCTCAGTTGCACGCGCTCGCCTGAGTCGCGCGCACCGGGTGGAGCCGCCTGCGCCCAGCGGCTACGGTGGCGGCTATGCGCCACCACCGAGCTCGGTCCGTCCTCACCTTCAGCACGATCGTGCTGGCACTGCTGGGAGGAGGGCTGAGCCCTGCGTCCGCCGACCATGTGAGCAATCCAGGCCCGGTCAACGCTCAGACCACCTTTGGTTGGGGCAAGCCGTTGTGGCAAGACGACTTCGTCGGCCCGATGAAGTCGATCTGGAAGGTGGAGGGACCGGGACTGGTCCGGACGCAAGTGGGCATGCTGACCCTCAACACGGCGACGCGCGGCACCGTGAGCGCCCGCCTGACCGAGCACGCCGCCCGCACCGGTCGCTGGGAGATCCGGCTGCGCCAGCGGCGCTACTCCAGCCAGCACGCCAACTTCCGCGTGCTGACCGAGCTGGTCCCCGCCGGCAAGCGGGAGCAGAACTGCGGCGCGCGCAACATCTCACTCAACAACTTCGCCCTCGGGTCGCACCGGGTGCGGTTCTACGCCCGCAACCTTCCGGACCTGACGTTCCGCACGGTCAAGCGGCGGATGAACCTCTCGAACGATAAGTGGAACACCTTCGCTGTCGAGGTGCGCAAGCATCGGGTGCTGTGGTTCGTGAACTCGCATGTGATCGTCCGGGAGCGCCGCGCCGCCGCGATTTCCGGCGTACCCCTGACAGTGAAGTTCACGATGGAGGCCGTTCCCGGCGAGCGGATGAACGTCAGCCGGATGCAGATGGACTGGCTTCGCTACTACACCCTGCAGCGGCCCAACTCCCGGTCCGTCGCTGCGCCCCCGGCCACCCAGGCCGTCAACCACGACGCCTGCTGAGCCCGCCACGCCGCGGGGGGCGAGAGAGCGCGAAAGAGCGCGAGAGGGTCAGGTCAGCGGACTCGGGGCCACGTCCAGGCAGCGCGAAGGATGTAGGCCAGCAGCAGCACCTCGACGCCGATGGACAGTCCATAGAACAAGAGCCAGGATTCGCCGACCGCGTTAAAGACCGTGAC
>JBAQXA010000236.1:0-6814 GCA_049299195.1 Nocardioides sp. | reverse complement strand
GCGCCGGGCGAGCGCATAGCGGCGACCCTGCCGCAGCTCCAGCTCCTCGCCCTCCCGACCCGCACCGAGGTGTCGGGCAAGCGGCCTCGCCCAGGGCTCGCCGAGGTGGGTGTCCACCGCCCCGAGCACCCGCCAGGCCAGGGCATCGGGGCGCCACGGATCGTCGTCCAAAATGCCCAACAGTTCGGCAATCAGCGAGCCGGGGCTGCGGAATTGCACCGCCGCGCACACGCCGTCGGCCGCCGAACCGGCGCCCAGCCAATGGGAGAGCCGCTGGGAGAGCCAGCGCTCGATGCCCTTGGCCGGAACGACCACCAACTCGGCCGCGAAGGGATCCGGCAGCGGGGTCGCCAAGACCCGCGCCAGCCCCTCGGCTAGCTCGTCGGTGCGCGTTGCGCGATGCAGGTGGAGTGCCATCGCTGATGACCCTATGGCGCGGCGCCGACAGCCGGCGCGAGAGCCGCCAACCAAATCGTCGCCGGCTGCATCGAAGCAGTGACCGACCCCCGCACCTTCGAGCACAGATCAGGCCACAGCCGCTATGACCACGAACTCCACACCGCTTCGCAGGCGGGCCCTCATCACCTCCATCACGCTGCTCTTCGCCTTGGCCGGGTGGCTCGCCGCCGGCCCCCTCCAGCGCGCGGAGGGGCAGGGAGTCCGCCTCGCGTCAGGGACCGGGTCGGCCGGGTCGGCCGGGTCAGCCGGGTCGGCCAAGGCTGCCGGCAAGGGCGGCGTCAGCGGCTCGCACTCCACCACCGGCCACGCCACCGGCGCCACCAGCACCGAAGCAGGCACCACTGAGGCCACCTCTGCCGACAAGATCCCCGTGCCACCCGTGCGCAGCGTCAACTGTGCGCGCGCGAAGTGCATCGCGTTGACCTTCGACGACGGTCCCGGCCCCTACACCGAGCGACTGCTGAGCACGCTGGCCAGCAAGCGTGTGCCCGCGACGTTCTTCGTCATCGGCCGCAACGTCGGCACGCGGCCGGACACGCTGCGGCGCGTCGTGGCCGCCGGCCACCAGGTCGGGAGCCACACCTACTCCCACGCGGATCTGAGCAAGCTCAGCCGCCGCCAGATCGCCCAGGAGCTGACCAGCACCAACGAGGCAATCCGCAAGGCGGTCGGCTTCCGCCCCACGACGATGCGCCCGCCGTATGGCGCATCCGACGCCGACGTGACCGCCGAGACCAAGCGGCTCGGGCTGCCCCAGATCCGCTGGTCGGTCGACCCCTACGACTGGCGCGACCGCAACACCGGGCTGGTGACCCGCCGGGTCCTGGCCGGCGCCCGTCCCGGCGGGATCGTGCTGATGCACGACATCCACGAGACGACCGTGGCGGCAGTGCCGGCGATCATTGACGGGCTGAAGAAGCAGGGCTACACGTTGGTGCGCGTGGACCAGCTGCTCGGCCAGATGAAGCCGGGGCAGTCCTACTCGCAACGCTGAGCGTGCGCCCGGCGCTTGGGGAGGTCGGCGCGGCAGGAGTTGGGCGCAACCATGAGTTGCGTCATACGCAATCTCCTGCGTGATGCGAGACAGCGGGGGGTGCGCGGCCCTAACCTGGGGGGAGTAAGTCATCACCCCAACCTTCGCTAGGAAGTCGCCCCATGCTGTCCGACATCGAGATCGCCAACGCGGCCGAGCTCACCCCGATCCTCACCATCGCCCAGGAGCAGCTGGGCATCGATCCGGAGGCGCTGGTGCCTTATGGGCACACGAAGGCGAAGGTCTCGTTGGAGTACACGCGCAGCCTGGCCGATCGGCCCGACGGCAAGCTGATCCTGGTCACCGCGATCTCGCCGACCCCGGCTGGCGAAGGCAAGACCACGACCTCGGTCGGCCTCGCCGACGCGCTGAGCCGGGTCGGCAAGAAGACCCTGGTTGCGCTGCGCGAGCCGAGCCTCGGCCCGGTCTTTGGCATCAAGGGTGGCGCGGCCGGTGGCGGCTACGCCCAGGTCGTGCCGATGACCGACATCAACTTGCACTTCACCGGTGACTTCGCGGCGATCGCGGCCGCCAACAACCTGCTGTCGGCGCTGATCGACAACCACATCCACCACGGCAACGCGCTCGGCATCGATCAGCGCACGGTCACCTGGAAGCGCGTCGTCGACCTCAACGACCGGGCGCTGCGCGACATCGTCGTCGGCCTCGGCGGGGTCCCCAACGGTTATCCGCGCGAGGACGGCTTCGACATCGTCGTCGCCTCCGAGGTGATGGCGATCTTCTGCTTGGCGACTTCGCTGGCCGACCTCAAGAAGCGGCTCGGCGACATCGTCATCGGCTACACCCGGGCCAAGGAGCCCGTCACCGCCCGCGACCTCAATGCCCACGGCGCGATGACCGTGCTGCTGCGCGACGCGCTCGCCCCCAACCTCGTGCAGACGCTGGAGCACACCCCCGCGATGATCCACGGCGGACCGTTCGCCAACATCGCCCACGGGTGCAACTCGGTGATGGCCACGACGACCGCGCTTAAGCTCGCCGACTACGTCGTGACCGAGGCCGGCTTCGGCGCCGACCTGGGCGCGGAGAAGTTCATCGACATCAAGTGCCGCGCCTCAGGGCTGCGGCCGGCGGCCGTGGTGCTGGTGGCGACCGTGCGTGCGCTGAAGTACCACGGTGGCGTCAAGCTCCCCGACCTCACCAACGAGAGCGTCGACGCGCTGACCTCCGGCATGGACAACCTGCGCCGGCACCTGCGCAACATCCGCGACGTCTACGGGTTGCCGCCGGTCGTGGCGATCAACCGGTTCCCCACCGACACCGACGCCGAGGTCGCCGCACTGATCGGGCTCGTTGAGGCCGAGGGTGCGACCGCCTTCGAGGCGACCCACTTCAGCAACGGTGGCGCCGGCGCGGAGGCGCTGGCACACGGCGTACTCGCCGCCATCGACGGAGGCGGCGGCAGCGGCTTCTCCTTCGTGTATGACGACGAGCTGAGCCTCGCCGACAAGGCCGCGGCCGTCGCGACCAAGGTCTATGGCGCGGCCGGGGTGACCTTCGACGGCAAGGCCGCGCGGAGGCTCGAGCGGATCGAGGCCGAGGGCTACGGCCACCTGCCGGTCTGCATGGCGAAGACGCAGTACTCCTTCTCCACCGACCCGACCAAGCTGGGCGCGCCGAGCGGCCACACGGTCAACGTGCGCGAGGTGCGGCTGGCGGCCGGCGCGGGCTTCGTGGTGATGGTCACCGGCGACATCATGACCATGCCCGGACTGCCCAAGGTCCCCGCCTCCAACCACATCGACGTCGACGAGGACGGCACGATCATCGGCCTCTCCTAGCTGCGGCGCCGGCCGCGCCGCAGGGCGCGGCCAGGTGGCAGGGAGGCAGGCCGCAGGGCGCGAGCGGGCACTTATTCCAGGCAGGTGTCCTACCTGAGGGAACGGCTGCGCCAGAAAAGTGCGGATTGCGCCCAGAATAGGCACCTCAGTTCGCGGTCCTGGCTTGGCCGAGTGGATCGTGCAGACCATTGCTAGGAGCGCACGTGACATCGGCAGGCACCCCTGAGGCGAGCACACCCGAGCTTGGAACGGCGGTCCGCACGGGCGCCTTCATGAGCAACGTGCACGACCTTGGGTCGGGCGGTGAGCCCGCGGCATACCCCGTGGTGCTGCTGCATGGGTCCGGCCCAGGAGTCAGTGCATGGGCCAACTGGCGGCTGCTGCTGCCGGTGCTGGCGAAGAGCCGGCGGGTGGTGGCGCCCGATCTGGCGGGCTTCGGCTACACCGAGCGGCCGGCCGGGATCAACTATTCGATGGCGACGTGGCAGCAGCAGGTCCTCGACCTCTTTGACGCCCTCAACATCGAGCAGGCCGACCTGGTCGGCAACTCCTTCGGTGGTGCGCTGGCGCTCGCCTTCGCGATTGACCACCCCGAGCGTGTGCGCCGGCTGGTGTTGATGGGTTCGGTGGGTGTGCCCTTTGAGATCACCCCGGGTCTCGACGCCGTCTGGGGCTATCAACCCTCGCTGGCCGCCATGCGCGAACTGATGGATCTGTTCGCCTATGACCGCACGCTCGTGACCGACGAACTGGCCGAACTGCGTTATCGGGCGAGCATCCAACCTGGGTTCCAGGAGTCGTTTGCGGCCATGTTTCCGGCGCCGCGTCAGCGCTGGGTGGATGCGATGGCCAGCGACGAGGCCGCGATCCGCGCTCTACCTCACGAAACGCTGATCGTGCACGGCCGCGACGATCAGGTCATCCCGCTGGCGACTTCGCTCACCCTCGCCGCACAGATCTCGCGCAGCCAACTCCATGTCTTCGGCCGGTGCGGCCACTGGACGCAGATCGAGCATGCCGACCGCTTCGCCACCCTCGTGACCAACTTCTTCGACGAGCCCGACCGCCTGGAATAAGTGCCCGCTCGCGCCTTCTCAGCCGGTGACGGTGACGCGGTCGCGGAGGGTGATGCGGCCGGGGCGGATCACCTCGGCGTAGACACCCGCTGCGGGCAGCACGCCGAAGCCCTCCACGGGGATCCGATTGGCCTCGAGCAGCGCGCGGACCGGGGTGTGGTCCGGCGGCAGGTCGCCGTGGGCCAGTGTCGGGATTGCGCACCGCGGGGTCGGCAGCACGATCTCAAGCTCGACCTCGTCACCGATGAGCACTCGGCGCCCGACCCAATCGTTCTCCACGAAGCCTTCGGCGTCCCCCGAGTCGATGACGATGTTGGGGCGATAGCGAATGGCGTCGACCGGAGCCGCACCACCCGCCGCACCCGTCGCGGCCAGGGTCGCCGTGGTGATCAGGTGCAGCGGCGCGTAGTCGGCGAAGGCATCGCCGGGCGCCTTCTCGGCGAGCTCAAGCAGGGTGAACTCCACGTCGGCGCCGAGCCCGTCGGCCATCACCTCTTCGGGGATGGCGCGCTCGACGGTGTCGCCGTCGTTGCGGCTCTCCACGAGCCGCACGGGCCGCCCCACCAGGTCACTGATCACTGCGTCGAGCGACGGATCCGTCACGCCGACGACGCGTCCGCCGGGCAGGGTGATCTTGACCTCGCCATTGAGGTGCGCCTGAGCGGACAGCATGGCGCGCCACTTCGCGGGGTACTTGGCCGACACGATCTTGCCGGTGTCGAGGTCGACGAAGGCGAGGCCGCGGTCGAGCGGCAGCCCGCGCGGCGTAATCTCCCCGGTCGGCAGCGACTCACCCAGCATCGACTTCACTGGGTAACGGATGATCTGTGCAACGGTCCCGAAAGTCTGCTCGCTCATTTGCTCAACGTATGCCGCGCAGCCCGCGGCGTGCGACGTAGGGGTCAACTCAGGTCGCCATGGCTTCGACAGGGTCGGAAAAATCCGTCCCCAGGCCAGCCGGAGGGGCACTACGAAACGCCACTGCTGCTCAGCGGTAGCGCACCAACACATCCCCGACGTTGGTGCGGGCGATCACCCAGGTCGCCGTCTCCGCGCGAGCGACCTCGACCTGCGCCGAGCCCACGTCGGCATCGGCCTCGACGTGGAACGAAGCGTTGAGCGGCAGCAGCACCGTCACCGCACCGGTGCGGTTGATGGCACTCACCCGAGCGTCGGGGTTGGCGGTCTCGACCGACAGGTCGCCGACGTCCAACCGCGCGGAGACGTCGGCGCCGGACCCCTCCACGGTCACATCGCCGACATCAGCGTCGATCGACACCGGCGCGGTGAAACCTCGAACCGTGAAGGAACCGACGCCCCCGGTGGCCGTGATGGCGACATCGGCCGGGAGCGCGAGTCGCCAGCCCACCTCACACGCGTTGCCCCACCAGGCTGGACAGTGGCTCTCCACGCGCAAGACGCCGTCGACCTCCCGCACCGAGAGTTGGGGCGACCGGAACCCATACCGGGCCAGCGAGGTGACCGACGGCGGTCCATCGGTCGTCACGATCTCCACCTCCCCGACGTCGACGGCGAGTTCCAGCCGCTGCGGAGGCGCGGTCAGCGGGTAGTCGACGCGGCGCTCAACCGCCAGCGAGGAGCCCAGCCCCGAGAGCACTCCCGCACCGACAAATACCGCTGCGAAGGCCAGGCTGCCCGCGCGAAACCACCACCTCACGACCCCTCCTCCCCCGTGCGCAACCAGCGGAGTACGGCGAGGACGCGGCGGTGGTCGGATTCGTCGGGCGGCAGATCGAGCTTGGCGAAGATGCTGGACACGTGCTTCTCCACCGCGCCCTCGGTGACCACGAGACTCGCCGCGATCGCGGTGTTGGTGCGCCCCTCGGCCATCAACTCGAGCACCTCGCGCTCGCGAGGCGTGAGCCGCTCGAGCGCGGTGTCGCGCCGTGAGCCGCGAGAGAGGAGTTGCCGCACCACCTCCGGATCGAGGCTGGTGCCACCGGCCGCCACCGCTGCGAGCGCCGCGGTGAAGTCGGCCACGTCGGCGACCCGGTCCTTGAGCAGATAACCGAGCCCTGCCGAGCGCCCACCGATCAGGTCCGCGGCATACCGCTCCTCGACGTATTGGCTGAGCACCATGACCGCGAGTTCGGGCCGGGTCTGCCGCAAGACGAGGGCAGCTTGGATCCCCTCGGAGGTGTAGGTCGGCGGCATCCGCACGTCGACAAGCACTAGGTCGGGTTGGTGCTCGTCGACCGCTCGTAGGAGCGCTTCGGCGTCCGCGACCGCGGCCACCACGTCATACCCGACGTGCTCCAGCAGTCGCACCAAACCCTCGCGGAGCAGGGCGGCGTCCTCGGCGATCACGACGCGCTTGGCTCTCTCGCTCATCGCCCCTCGCCCCGCTCGCGCCACGGCAGGCTGACCTCGACGATCGTGGGGCCTCCCGCCGGCGAACTGACTCTGACGGCGCCGTCGACCGC
>JBAQXA010000235.1:0-2915 GCA_049299195.1 Nocardioides sp. | reverse complement strand
GGCTCCGGTCACTCCGAGCGCACCCAGGTAGCCGGTCGCGGCACCACCCAGCAACAGCGGCCCGAGGATGCCGGCGAGATTGGAGTTCACTTCGGTGAGCTCCAGATAGATCGCCATGCACTTGCGGCACTGATCGAGGTGTTCTTCGACCTTCGCCGCGTCCCGCCGCGACGTGGCGTCGCGCACGTAGGCGCCGAGATGAGAGTGGGTCCAGCGGCAGGTCGCCTCGTCAAGCTCGGCGGCGTGGGAGTTGAGGTAGGCCTGGCGCAGGCCCTCGCGGGCGCGGTAGGCGAGCGCGGAGACCGAGTTGGCGGACATGCCGAGCAGTTGGCCGACCTCGGCCGGCTTCTGCCCTTCGACCTCGGTATGCCACAACACGAGTTGCCAGCGCTCGGGCAGCGAGGCGAAAGCGGCGGCGGCCGCGGCGTTCTCGAAGCCCTCCACGGCGGTATCGCGGAAGGGGACGCCCGGGTCGAACCGCTCCATGTCGTCGCTGGAGTGCACCTTCGCCGAGGCCCGCACCTTGTCGATGTGCAAGCGGCGTACGGCGGTCAGCAGATAGGCCCGGAAGGCGACGTCGGGTCCACCACCCCGCTGGAGGACGCCCAGGACCTTGGTGAAGGCATCGGAGACCAGATCATCGGCATCAGCCGGCGAGACCAACTGGCGGGCGAGCCCTCGGGCGGCGCCGACGTGGCGCTCGAAGAGGCTGCCGTAGGCGTCGACGTCTCCCCCGCGGACGGCCGAGATCAGCTCGGCGTCCCCAGGCTCGTCGAGGCGCGGGATCGTGGTGCTCATAGTTATGGGTGAAGACGACGTCAGACCGGTTCGGTGACGGCACTTCGGACTTTGATTCTAGGCCGATTCTCAACAAGTTGCCCTATGTCTAGGGAGCTGCCGCCCAAAAGGTCCACCTCACGGGTCCCTAGCCGGTCCTCCGAACGGCTGATGTTTTTCAGTAAAACCGCGTCACGCACCGATCTCAGCCCCGTCTCAGGGTCAGACCGAACGATGGACGAGGAAGGGAAACGCATACCCGTGGCTTTCTTTCGCAGCCGAGGCGCGCGCCGTAGCGCGCTGGTGGCGGTAGACGCGGATTACCTCACGTCCCAAGAGGTCTACCTAGGGCGCTTCGAGGCAGTTGCCGAGGCGCTCCAGTCCGGGTCCGGCACGACGGAAGCGTGCCTGGTCGTCGGCCGCGAACTCGCCAAGGACGGCACTTCACTGCCGGAGGCGCTCGACGCCTTCAGACGAGTCTCGCGTGATGTTGTCGGCTCCGACCCGGAGTACGCCGATGTCGAAGCGCTCTGCCTAGCGTGGAGTGAAACCACGTTGGGCTACTTGCATGCGCTGAGTTGTGAGGACCCACTCACCGGGCTGTCCAGCCTCGCTCACGTCCGCGCCCGGTTGTCGGAGCTTTACAGGGGAGAGCTCCGAGAACCGGTGCGCGTTCAGGACGCCTTTGCGCTGATTGTGGTGGCCCTGCCCGCACGAGTCACCGCCGATGCCAACGGTGAAGCGGTCGGTCGGGCACTGCGGATGGCTCGGGTGGGGGAGGAGGCGCGGACCGTCTTCCCGACTGCCGAGAGTGTCGGGCGGCTCGGCCATCACCGCGTCGTCATCGTTGCTGCTCGCGACGACCGGCTGGGACGACGCGTCGCTCTGTTGCGCACCATGTTGGCCGATCTCAACGCCGACTCCGCGCCGCAAGACAGCGCGACCGTGCGCATCTGGATCGAGGGGCTTCCTTCGACGGACGGTGCCGCGGGGCAACTGCTCGACGAACTCGCCCGCAGCTGACTTCTCGGCGCCTAGGCTGAGCCCATGTGCGGCCGCTATGCCTCCAGTCGACGACCCGAGGACTTGATCGAGGAGTTTGAGGTCGTGGCGCCCAGGCTCAATGGGCCGCTCGCGCCGGACTACAACGTCGCCCCCACCGATCAGGTGTATGCCGTGATGGAGCGGCCGCCCCGGCCCGAAGAGTCCGCGACACCTGCCGCCGAAGCCGAGCAGGCACCCCTGCCGGAGCGACAACTTCGAGTCGTGCGCTGGGGCCTGGTGCCTTCGTGGGCCAAGGACCCGTCGATCGGCAGCCGGATGATCAACGCCCGGATGGAGACCGTCGCCGAGAAGCCTGCCTTCCGCCGCGCCTTCGCCTCGCGCCGCTGCCTGCTGCCGGCCGACGGCTACTTCGAGTGGTACGCCACCGACCAACTCACGGCCGCGGGCAAGCCCCGCAAGCAGCCGTTCTTCATTCGGCCTCGGGACGGCGGCATTCTGGCGATGGCGGGGCTCTATGAGCTCTGGCGTGACCCGGATCGGAGCGACGACGACCCCGATCGGTGGCGCTGGACGGCAACGGTGATCACCACCGCCGCCGAGGATGAGCTGGGCCGGATCCACGACCGCATGCCGCTCATGGTCGAGCGGGAGCGGTGGTCGGACTGGTTGGATCCGTCGGTGTCTGCGCGGGCCGATCTGCTCGGCCTCCTCGCCCCCGCGGCGCCCGGCCTGCTGGAGGCCTATCCCGTCTCCACCGCAGTCGGCAACGTGCGCAACAACGGTCCGGAACTCGTGGAGCCGGTTCCGCTGACCCTGACTAATGAGTGGGCTGGCCAATGAGTGAGAGCGCCGCGCCGCCGGGGCAGGAGGTCCCGACCCCAGTGGGTCCCGGCCGGCTGCAGGTGTATGCCGCGGCCGCGGGCGGGAGCGGACTCTCGCTGCTGATGAGCCATGGCGCCGGGTCAGGCACCCAGACCGCAGACCTGCTGACGCTTGCAGCGGCCCTTCCGGAGCGCGGCGTCACCGTCGCGCTCTTCTATCAACCCTGGGTGGTCGCCGGGCGCAAGGTGGCCACCGCGCCACCGACCCTGGATGTCGGCTTGCGGGCGGCCCGCGACTTCTGGGTCGCGCAA
>JBAQXA010000234.1:0-3657 GCA_049299195.1 Nocardioides sp. | reverse complement strand
GGGCTGGACGAGCCTCCGCGCCCGGCGATCTCAGACTGCCGCGGCGTGCTCGCTGGCACGCTTGGCAGACATCAGCACGGTGCGCCACGACGTCTCCGGACGCCGTCGCAGGAGGGCGCGGCGCTCTCGCTCCGTCATACCGCCCCACACACCCCACTCAATCTCGTTGTCCAAGGCCTCCGCGAGGCATTCGGTGCGCACCGGGCATGTTGCGCACACCTGCTTGGCCTTGTTCTGTTCAGCTCCTTTCACAAAGAGCTGGTCAGGATGTGACTGACGGCAAGCCGCCGAGCGTGTCCAATCCTCGTCCCACATGGTTGCCTCACTCTTCTCCGAGAGAGTGATCCCCGATCACCCCACTTCCCCGGCCTCAACCGTAAAGAGAACCGACTGGTCTCGACCAGAGACCTTTGGTTTGGTTTGTCGTGGTCCGTTAGGACTACGTGCATCGGCTGATCGACACCACCCGTTCGGTCGTTGGCGTGGCTCGGCTGCCCAGTCGACCTAGGCGGCAGGTGGGGTTCTGGGGGTGCTCTCGTCTACATTGGAGCGCATGTCAACGGGCGAGGAGCACGAGCAGCCAGACGCGCCGCTGCCGCGCGCCCGGGTCGCCTCACACCTTGGGGTGATGGCCGCGGTGGCCGCGATCATGGGGTTGCTGACCGCCGGACTGGTGATTCCGTTTGTGGGCGCGATTGGTCTCGGCGCCAAAGAAGTCTCCGACGGGATGCGCAACTTCCCGGCTGAACTGGAGACCGGCGACCTCGCTCAAAAGACGGTCGTCCTCGACCGCAACGGCAAGCAGATCGCCACGTTCTTTGACCAGAATCGCGTCAACGTTTCACTCAGCCAGGTCTCACCGACGATGCGCGAGGCGATCATCGCGATCGAGGACTACCGGTTTTACCAACACGGCGCTCTTGACCTCAAAGGCACTCTGCGGGCACTTCTGAAGAACAAGGCCGCCGGCGGCGATGTCGTCCAAGGCGGTTCCTCGATTACCCAGCAGACCGTGAAGCAGACGTTGCTCTCCAACGCGGGCAGCGACCCCGAAAAGATCCGTGCCGCCACCGACGACACCTACGAGCGCAAGATCCGCGAATTGCGCTATGCGATCGCCCTGGAGAGGAAGCACTCCAAAGACTGGATCCTCGAGCGCTACCTCAACATCGCCTACTTCGGTGACGGCGCCTACGGCATTCAGGCCGCGGCACGCCACTATTTCTCGGTCAATGCCAGCAAGCTCGACCTCAATCAGAGCGCGATGCTGGCCGGACTGGTCAAGAACCCGGTCGGCTACGACCCGACCCGATACCCCGATAAAGCAGTCGAACGCCGCGACACGGTGCTCAACCGCATGGCCGAGCTCAACGCCATCACCGAAGCCGAGCGCGACGCCGCCAAGGCGCAGCCGATTCCGTTGAAGGTGAAGCGCACCAACAACGGGTGCGTGGACACCATCGCTCCCTTCTTCTGCGACTACGTCCAGAAGTACCTCGTCACCGACGCCCGCCTCGGCGCGACGCCCGAGGAGCGTTGGGACTTCATCAAGACCGGTGGCCTGACGATCCACACCACCCTCGATCAGAGCTACCAGCGCTCTGCCGACGCGTCGGTCAGCTCCCACGTCAACCCCACCGATCTCGCGATTGGCGGGTTAGCGCTCGTGGAGCCGGGCACGGGCGCGGTGCGCGCCTTGTCCCAATCACGACCGATGGGCCGCAAGGTAAAGCTGGGTCAGACCTATCTCAACTACGTGGTGCCCAAAAAGTACGGCGACGCCAACGGCTTCCAGGCCGGCTCGACGTTTAAGGCGTTCACGCTGGCGGCTGCGCTGACTCGCGGCGTACCCCTCGACTATCAGTTCAACTCTCCCGAGCCGGTCAAAGTGATTCCCACCGAGTTCGAGATGTGCAATGGGCGGCATTACACCGACACCAAGCCCTGGGAGCCTCAAAACGCCACCAGCAACGGCCTGATGGACCTCTATCGGGGCACCCGGCTGTCGGTGAACACCTTCTATGTGCAGCTTGAACTGACCACCGGCTTGTGCGCGCCTTACGAGATGGCCAAGTCGATGGGCATCCAGCTGGCCAAGAAGGATCGCGTGCGGGAGATGACGCCGACCTTCACCCTCGGCACCGTCGATGTCTCTCCGCTCGAGATGGCCGAGGCATATGCCACGTTTGCCGCACGGGGCAAACACTGTCCGGCAACTCCTGTGACCCGGATCGAAGACGCCGAAGGCAACGTGGTCCAGGACTACAAGCCCCAATGCAGCCAGGTCATGCCGGAGGGCGCCGCCGACGGGGTCAACGCCGTCCTGCGCGGAGTCCAAGAGCCCGGCGGATTCGGCTACAACAACGGCCTCTCGATCTCAGTGCCGTCGGCCGGCAAGACCGGCACGACCCAGGACAGCAAGTCGGTTTGGTTCTGCGGTTACACCCCCCAACTCGCCGGCGCCGCGATGATCGCGGGGGCCAACTCCGAGGGGCAGCCGATCGGCCTCGACGGGCTCAGCGTCGGCGGCCGCACCGTCTATGGCGCCTCCGGTTCCTCCTTCGCCGGGCCGATCTGGGGCGACGCGTTCGAGGCGATCCAAGACAGCTTCAAGTGGGAAGACTTCGTCAGCCCAGATCTGAGCGACATCACCACCGAGTGGACCCAGGTTCCGGGCGTTAGGGGCATGAGTCTTGAGGCGGCGGCCGAACGGCTGCGTGAAGCCGGCTTCCGGCCCCTGATCGGACCGGCAGGCGGGCGCGGCCCGGTTGGCACGGTGGCGAAGATCTTCCCAAGCGGCGAGGCCGTGGAGGGCAGCGCCATCTTGCTCACTCCGGCCAAGGGACCGAAGAAGCACCGCAACCCTGGCCAAAACGGAGAAGACGGCGAGATCCCCTTGGTTCCTCCGGTCGGAGTGCCACCCGTTGTGACGCCCGGTGGCGGTCGCGCCGACACCCGCGGCTAGCGAGTTCTGCGTCGCGGGAGGCGGCCCGGTTTCGGGGTGGGTCTAGCCGAGTTGGCGGCGTACCTCAGCCGCAACGGCGGCGCCATCGGCGCGGCCCTTGACCTGCGGCGTGACCACGCCCATCACCTTGCCCATCGCACGCATCCCATCAGCGGCCGCACCCGTCTGCGCGATCGCCGCCTCGACGATCCCGCTGATGTCGGCGGTGGAGAGTTGGGCCGGGAGGTAGTCGGCAATCACGGCGGCCTCGGCTACCTCCTTGGCGGCCATCTCCGCTCGACCACCGTCCGTGAAGGCCGTCGCCGCCTCGCGCCGCTTCTTGGCCTCGGTAGCCAGGACACCGACGATGTCGTCATCGGTCAGTTCGCGATGCTCCTTGCCGGCGACCTCCGCGTTGGTGATCGCTGTGAGCACCATCCGCAGCGTGGAGGAGCGAATCTCATCGCGACCCTTGATGGCGGCAGTGAGATCGGTGCGAAGGCGGTCCTTGAGAGCTGACATAGACCCATTGTGGCAGCCTTGGGCAGGTGGGACTCACCGGTTTTGTGGCGCGCACGCTCGCTCTCGGGGCGGCAAGCGGCGGTGCGCTGACGGCGTACGCCGCTTGGGAGGCCCGCCAATACACGCTGCGCCGGATTAGCCTTGCGGTCTTGCCGTCCGGCGCCCGGCCGCTGCGGGTGCTGCACCTGTCC
>JBAQXA010000233.1:0-12315 GCA_049299195.1 Nocardioides sp. | reverse complement strand
CCGTCACACCGAGCAGCCAAACCTGGCGCTTAGCAGGCAAAGTTTCGCCTGCTAGCAGTGCAATTTCACGGCCAACCGGGGAAACCGACCAACCCCGCCATCCGGCATAGGGTGGGGGGTGATGAGGAGTGGTGGGGGCGGGGAGGGGATCCCGCGGGAGATTTGGGTGCTGATTGCTTCGGCATTCCTGATCGCAGTCGGGTTTGGCCTGATCACCCCGGTGCTGCCGATGTTTGCGCAGAGCTTTGGGGTTGGCGCGATGGCGTCGTCGGTGGTCGTCAGCGCCTTCGCGTTCTTCCGCCTCATCGGCGCCCCGGGAGGCGGGCGCCTGATCGGCCGACTCGGCGAGCGGCCGATCTACCTCGCCGGCCTCCTGATCGTCGCCCTCTCCACCGCGGCCACAGCCTTCGCCCACAGCTACTGGCAACTGCTGGTCTATCGCTCCCTGGGCGGCCTCGGCTCCACGATGTTCACCGTCTCAGCCGTCGCCCTGATCGTCCGCCTCGCCCCCATCGACATGCGCGCGCGCGTCTCGTCGGCCTACGCCTCCGCGTTCTTGATCGGCGGAGTGCTCGGGCCGGTGTTGGGTGGGCTCCTCGGCGGCCTCGGACTCCGCGTCCCCTTCCTGGTGTATGCCGGGTTCTTGCTCGTCGCGGCCCTGGTCGTCGCGGTCTTCATCCCGCGGTCCAAGTCCGGCAGCGATGTGTCCGAGGCTCCCCAGGAGCCGCTGACCTTCACCGGAGCCTGGCCGGACTCGGCCTACCGAGCGGCCCTGGTGTCGGGGTTCGCCAACGGCTGGGCCAACTTTGGGATGCGCAACGCGATCCTCCCGCTGTTTGCCGTCGCTGCGATCTCCTCGGCAACCTGGGTTGCGGGCGCGGCGCTCGCCGCGTTTGCCGCGGGCAACGCCGTCGGCCTCTTGACCGTGGGCCGTCGCTCGGATCGCCACGGGCGTCGTCCCTATGTCATCGCCGGGCTGGTGATCAGCGGACTAGCCACCACGGTGACCGGCTTGGTCGGCACTCTGCCCCTGCTCCTCGGGCTGTCGGCCCTCGCCGGACTCGGCGCCGGCGCGATGAACCCCGCCCAACAAGCGAGTGTCGCTGACGTGGTCGGGCGGGACCGCAACGGCGGCCCTGCGCTCGCCGCCTTCCAGATGTCTCAGGACTTCGGCGCCATCATCGGGCCGATCGTGGCCGGCGCGCTTGTTGACTGGGGCAGCTATCCCCTGGCCTTCGCCGTCAGCGGGGCCATCACGGTGGCGGCCGCGTGGCCGTGGCTGCGCGCCCGAGAGACCCTGCCGACCTCGGCTTCACCCGCGGGGAGCTAGCGAGCCCAACGCCCGCCGCATTCAGAAAGACGCAGGCCGGTCCTCAAAGGGCGTGCTCAACACGATGGTGGTCCGGGTCGACACGTTGGCCGCAGCCCGGATGCGCCCCAGCAGGTCCTCCAGCGCGGCAGGCTTGGTGACCCTGACCTTGAGGATGTAGCTCTCCTCCCCCGCCACCGACCAGCACGACTCGATCGCCTCGATATCGCGCAGCCGCTCGGGGTAGTCGTCGGCCTCCGACGGGTCGATGGGGGTGATTGACACGAAGGCAGTCATCGGGAGGCCCAACTGCTCAAAGTCGACGGTGGCGCGATAACCCCGAATCAGGCCGCGCTTCTCCAGCCGCTTCACCCGCTGGTGCACCGCCGAAGTCGAGAGCCCTGTTGCCCGGCCGAGATCGGTAAACGACATGCGACCGTCACCGGCAAGCAACTGCATGATGAGCCGGTCGGTTTCCTCCACAGCGTCACCCTAGTGCCACGGGGCGCCCTCCCACACGCCCCTATCGACGCGGGCGGGGCCAACCCTGCTTGGATGTCCCGATGAGCGAGCCCACCGACGCCACCGCCTCACCCGCACCTCCCCCCGCCTCATCCGCCTCCACTGCCCCCCAACCGGGCAGCCGGATGCTCCTCGACACCGCGTCGCTCTACTTCCGCGCCTTCTTCGGCGTACCCGACTCGTTTCGCGCCCCCGACGGCACCCCGGTCAATGCGGTGCGCGGCCTGCTCGACTTCATCAGCCGCCTGACCGAGCAGTACCGCCCCGCCGAGTTGGTCTGCTGCTGGGACAACGACTGGCGCCCGGCCTGGCGCGTCGCGCTAATCCCGTCCTACAAGGCCCATCGGCTGGTCCGGGCGACACCTGGCGACGCACCTGATATCGAAGAGGTCCCCGACCCGCTGTCGCGCCAAGTGCCGATCATCCTCGACGTTCTCGACGCCCTGGGCATCGCGGTCGTGGGGGTCGACGGCTATGAGGCCGACGACGTCATCGGCACCCTCGCCACCGACGCCGGCCGACCGGTGCAGGTCGTCACCGGAGACCGCGACCTGTTCCAACTCGTCGATGACCAGCTCGGCATCCGGGTCCTCTACACCGCCCGGGGGGTCAGCCGGCACGAGGTCATCACCGAGTCGGTGGTCCTAGACAAGTACGGCGTGCACGCCAGCCAGTACGCCGACTTTGCGACGCTCCGTGGCGACGCGTCCGACGGCCTGCCCGGAGTTCGCGGCGTTGGCGAGAAGACCGCGGCGACACTGCTCGGGCGCTTCGGCACGATCGACGGGCTCATGGCAGCCGCGGCAGACCCCGACAGCGACCTCGCCCCCGGACCTCGCTCCAAGCTCAAGGAGGCCAGTGCCTACCTTGAGGTGGCTCCAGAGGCGGTAGCGGTCGCGCGCCACCTCGCGGTCCCCCGCCAGGGTCTGGAGCTGCCCCGGAGCCCCCGTGACCCAGCGCGGCTTGTGGAGCTCGCTGGGCAGTGGAATCTCGACTCCCCACTGGCCCGCCTAGTCGATGTGCTCACCTCTAGTAACAACTGAATCAGGCCCGACTCACTGGTTTCCGATATGACCCACCGGTAACAAAGGGGTCACCTGGGCTATTGCACTGCCCGCCGACGGGCAATACTTTGGCCGGAGCTGTCCCCGAGAAGAGGAGTTCTTGTGCACACCAGCACTTCCCGAAGTTTCGTCTTGATAGCGACCGGAGCCATCTCCGCGCTATGTCTGGCGGGTCTATCCATTCCCAGCGCACAGGCGGACCCGTCCACCGACGGCGCCCGGTTTAGCGCAGCCAAGACCCAGCCCACTCTGATCAACAAGATCAGCGGCGACAAGGCCCCCACGAGCGCGCTGGCCGAGACGCCGGCAGCGCTGCGCAACATCACGAGCTCAAAGAAGATCCCCGTGATGATCAAGTTCGACTACGACGCGGTCGCCAGCTACACCGGCTCCCTCGGGGCGTATGCCGCCACGAGCCCCAGCGTCACGCGCAAGGCCCTGGACAAGAACGCCGCGGCGATCGGCCGTTACACCGGCTACATCAAGACCCGCGAAGCCGAGATCAGCGCTGCCGTCACCAAGACGGTGCCCTCGGCCCGGATCACCAACTCCTTCCGCACCGTCTATGGCGGCGTCGCGGCCGTCATCCCCGGCAACACCGTGCGCGATCTGCTCAAGGTCCCCGGTGTCGTGGCGGTGCAGCCCGACACGGTCAACCACGTGCTGACCGACTCCAGCACCGACTTCATCAACGCCCCGGCGGCCTACCGTGCGCTGCGCACTCGCGCCAACGCCGGCGCGGGCATGATCTTGGGCAACCTCGACAGCGGTGTGTGGCCCGAGCATGCCTCGTTTGCCGACAACGGCAACCTGCCCGACTACACCGGCCCGGCCATCCCCTGCGAGTTCGGCGACAATCCGGTGACCGAGGCCGACGACCCGTTCGTGTGCCAGAACAAGCTCATCGGTGGCCGGACCTTCTTGGACACCTACGGGGCGGCTCAGGGCGACTACGCCTACCCCGGCACCGCACGCGACCCGGGCGGCCACGGCACCCACACGGCCTCCACTTCGGCGGGCAACATCGTCCCCGACGCGCAGACGCTCGGTCCGCTCCTCAAGGTGCAGGGCGTTGCTCCCGGTGCCCAGATCATTGAGTACCGCGTTTGCGGCGGCGCAGCCGGTTGCTACAACTCCGACTCCACCGCTGCGGTCCAGCAGGCCGTGCTTGATGGCGTCGACGTGATCAACTACTCGATCAGCGGCGGCACCAACCCGCTCGGCGACCCGGTCGAGTTGGCCTTCCTCGACGCCTACAACGCGGGCGTCTTCGTGGCGACCTCGGCAGGCAACGACGGTCCGGGTGCCGGCACCGCCAACCACCTGTCTCCGTGGACCACCACGGTGGCTGCCTCCACGCAGACTCGCGAGTTCTCCAGCGAGTTGACTCTGACCGCCGACAACGGCGACACGTTCACCATGCGCGGCGCCAGCATCACCGCTGGTGCCGGTCCGGCCCCCGTCGTGCTCGCGTCTGCCAGCCCGTACGCCGATGAGCTCTGCCAGGAGCAAGCGCCGGCCGACACCTTCGCCGGCAAGATCGTTATCTGCCGCCGGGGCACCAATGCGCGGGTGGAGAAGGGCTACAACGTCCTCCAGGGTGGGGCCGCCGGCATGATCCTCTACAACGCCGTGCTGCAGGACACCGAGACCGACAACCACTGGCTGCCGGTCGTCCACCTGCCCGAGCCCGGTGACCTGCTCACCTTCATGAGCAGCCACACCGGTGTCACCGGCGAGTGGGCCGCGGGCGCGAAGCACGACGGCCAGGGCGATGTCATGGCCGGCTTCTCCTCGCGTGGTCCGGTCGGCAGCTTCATCAAGCCGGACATCACCGCGCCTGGTGTGCAGATCGCGGCGGGCAACACGTTGACTCCCGAGGAGATCACCGATGGTCCGCCCAATCAGCCCTACATGGTGATCGCCGGGACCTCGATGTCCTCCCCGCACATCGCGGGCGTTGCGTTGCTGATCAAGGCGATCCACCCCGACTGGGATCCGGGTCAGATCAAGTCCGCGATGATGACCCGCGCGGTCACGTCGGTGGTCAAGGAAGATCTGACGACTCCCGCCGATCCCTTCGACATGGGAGCGGGCCGGGTTGACGTGCGGCGGGCGCTGCAAGCGCCCTTGACGATCTCGGAGACCGCGGAGAACTTCGCGTCGCTCACGGGTCTCCCGACCTACACCGTGGATCTCAACCTGCCGTCGATCAACGCGCCGATCATGCCCGGTCGCTTGGTCACGACCCGCACGTTGAAGAACGTCACCAACCGGACGCAGTACGTCCGGACGTGGGCTCAGACCGATGCCGGCACGACGATTCGAGTGCGGCCGTCGCGCTTCTCGGTGGCACCCGGAGCGTCCAAGACCGTTCAGATCACCCTGACTGCTTCTGGCCCCGTCGGGGAGCAGCAGTTCGGGCGGCTGGTCTTTGGCACCCGCACCGCCAACCTGAGCTTGCCGGTCGCCTTCATCCCGCAACAGGGCAACGTGTCGGTTGAGCAGGCTTGCGATCCGGCCGCAGTCGCGGTCGGCGAGGAGACGACGTGCGCGGTGACCGTCACCAACCACTCGTTCCTGGCGCAAGATGTTGCCGCAACGACGCGCAGCACCAACGACAGGGCACGCATCGTGGGCGCTGACGGAGCGGAGCTGACCAGCCCCGGGGCTGCTGCCTCTGCCTCTCTCGACGGAGCGCAACTCGGCGTGCCCACGGTCGATGCCGTCGCGGAGGGTTCCCCCGCGGGCGGCTACCTTGATCTGGGCGACTTCGGCTTCGAGCCGGAAGCCGTCGGTGATGAGGACATCGTGAACTTCGATGTGCCGGAGTTCATGTTCAACGGGCAAGCCTTCACCCAGGTCGGCGTTGACTCCAACGGCTACCTCGTGGTCGGCGGTGGCGACAGCGGAGACAACGAGTGCTGCGCTCCGCCCAGCGAGGCCTCTGCTACGCGCCCCAACAACCTGTTGGCGCCCTTCTGGAGCGATCTCGACGGGACCAACTCCGACGGCGTCACGCTGGGCGTCTTGGGTGATGCGGACAACTCGTGGCTGATCGTGCAATGGGAGGTCAACGTGTGGGGAACCGCCGACACGCGGTCCTTCCAGACGTGGATCGGCCTCAACGGCACCCAGGACATCAGCTTCACCTACGCGTCCGCGATGGCCGATCCCGGCGGCAATCTCTACGCCTACGGCGCCGAAAACGCCGCAGGTGCGGGAGATGTCGTGGCCGAGCTTCCCGATGGCACCGACCAGGTCATCACCTCGACCGACCCGGTGCCGGGCGGCACGCTGACCTACACGGTCGATCTGCGCGGTCTCCGATCCGGTGACGGCAACGTGCGCACCGAGGTCACGGCCACGCGGGTCCCCGGAGTCACCGTGGTCGATACGCCGGTGGAGGTCACGCCCTAGGGCAGCACCTCGGCCCTTCGTGGGCGACGCACCTGACGTGGTGGCCTATTCCTCCGACAACGAGGAGTAGGTCACCACGCCGCGTTTGGCGGCGTTCACAGCCTCACGCGCCACCCCGCGCACCGGCTGTGGGGCAGCATCGGCCACCTGCCCCAGCAGATCGATCAGCAGTCGCATCGAGCGCACGAAATCACCGGCGGGCAGGCCGGTCTCGGTGAGGACCTCGTCGAGCTCCTCTCCCGCAATCCAGCCGTATGCCGCTCCGGCGAAGCCCGCGTCCGGCTCACGGCTGAAGTCCAGCTTGTGGCGCTTCTCCACCGTGGCAACCTCGCGCCAGACCCGACCGGTCGCGATCAGAGCCGTGCGCAGGGCAGCGCTGCGAGGCGCCGGCGTCGTGTCGTCGGGACGCCGCGCCTCGAACACCAAGGCCGAGAGCGCCCCACCTAGCTCGGGTGCCGTGAGGCCCACCCAGATCTCCTGGCGCAGGCACTCCGAGACGAGCAGGTCCAGCTCGGAGTACAACACTTTGAGCCGCTTGCCGGTGTCGGTGACCCGTAGCTCCTCGGGCTCTGCCGGATCGCGGGTGAGATAGCCCAGCTCAACCAAGACATCGCAGACTCGGTCGAAGATCCTGGCCACCGTGTTGGTGCGCCCCTCGACGCGTTGCTCCAGCGTGTGCGCGTCCCGTCGCAGCCGGAACCAGCGCTCGGCCCAACGTGCATGTTCTTCTCGCTGGGGACAGCGGTGGCACGGGTGGGCCTTGAGCTGGGCGCGCAAACCATCGATTCGGGGATCCGGCGCGGCCGCGTCTCGACCGCCCCGCCGCTTCGCCGGCGCGCTGTGGGAGCCACCACGCGAACGGCTTGCGGCGACGACACGTGCGGCTAGGTCCTTGCGGTGTTGGGTGTTGCGGCCCGAGAAGTGTTTGGGAACGGCCAGCCGGTCCACTGGCGCGACCGGTTCGGTGAAGTCGGCGATGCTGAGCCTGCGGGCTGCACGACCGCCGGTGACCACGTAGGGCCGAGGGGGGTCGTCGAGCAGCCCCGGATCGACCACGACGGCCCAGCCTGCGGACTTCCCCCCAGACACCTTGATGACGTCCCCTCGCCGGAGTCGACCCAGACTCTCCACGATGGCGTTGCGGTGGTCGGCCTTGCGAGCTCGCGCCGCACCCTTCTCGGCCGACGAGATCTGCTCACGGATCGCGGCGTACTCCATGAAGTCCCCGAGATCGCAGGCCGCCGACTCGGCATAGCCCGCGAGAGCGTCCTCGGCCTTGCGCAAGCGCCGCGCCAAGCCCACCACGGCACGGTCGGCCTGGAACTGCGCGAAGGAGCACTCGAGCAGTTCCCGCGCGCGGTGCCTGCCGTAGCGGTCAACGAGGTTGACGGCCATGTTGTACGACGGGCGAAACGACGAGCGGAGCGGATAGGTGCGCGTCGAAGCCAGCCCAGCAACACTCCCCGGATCGAAGCCCGGCTGCCACACCACGACGGCGTGGCCCTCGACATCGAGACCGCGGCGACCGGCGCGCCCGGTCAGTTGCGTGTACTCCCCCGGGCTGATGTCGGCGTGGGTCTCGCCGTTCCACTTGTCCAACTTCTCCAACACGACCGTGCGGGCCGGCATGTTGATGCCGAGGGCCAGGGTCTCGGTGGCGAAGACAACCTTTACCAAGCCGCGAACGAACAACTCCTCCACGCACTCCTTGAAGGCTGGCAGCATCCCGGCGTGGTGGGCGGCGAGGCCGCGGGTGAGGGCGTCGACGAACTCGTAGTAGCCCAAGACGTGCAGGTCGTCGTCGGGCAAGTGCCGGCAGACCTCCTCGGCCACCACGCGGATCTCTTCGGCCTCTTCCTGGGTGGTGAGCCGCAGGCGCGCGTCGAGGCACTGTTTCACCGCGGCATCGCAGCCGGCACGGCTGAAGATGAAGACGATGGCGGGCAGCAGGCCTTCACGTTCGAGGCGCTCAACGATCTCGACGCGGCTCGGAATCCAGACCCGCCGACCGTTGCCGAGGGGCCGTTGACCTCGAGGCGCGCTGCCGCGAGGGGATCGCCGGTCCCGCATCAGCCTGGTGGAGGCCCATTCGTCGCGAGCAATCCGCACCAGTTGCGGGTTGACATCGGCTCCCTCCCGGACGAAGCCGGCGCTGGCATCGCGGTCTTCCCGCGTGAAGAGCGGCAAGATGCCGCGCCCGACCATGACATGTTGGAACAGGGGAACCGGCCGCCGCTCCTCCACGATGGTCGTGGTGTCGCCGCGCACGGTCTCCAACCACTCTCCGAACTCCTCGGCATTGGACACCGTGGCCGACAGCGACACCAGGGCAACCGATTCGGGCAGGTGGATGATGACCTCCTCCCACACCGCTCCTCGGCTGCGGTCGGCGAGGTAGTGCACCTCGTCCATCACCACGTAGCCGAGCCCCGCCAGCGTTGCGGAGGCGGCATACAGCATGTTGCGGAGGACTTCCGTCGTCATGACGACGATCGGTGCTTCGCCGTTGATCGAGTTGTCACCGGTCAACAGCCCGACCTGGTCAGCGCCGTAGCGCGCCACGAGATCGTGGTACTTCTGATTGCTCAGCGCCTTGATCGGCGTGGTGTAGAACGCCTTGGTGCCCTGGGTGAGCGCAAGGTAGATCGCGAACTCCCCCACGATCGTCTTGCCCGAGCCTGTGGGCGCCGCCACCAGGACGCCGCCGCCATCCTCGAGCACCTGGCAGGCTCGAACTTGAAACTCGTCGAGCCCGAAGGGGTAGAAGCCCGCGAAGTCGTGGAGGCGTGGATGGCGACGCGCTGCGGCTGCCGCCCGGTATCCCTCCGCTGGGCTCCGGGGCGCATCGTCGGTGTTCATCAGTGATGCACCCGAAGGGCACCGGCAGAACACGTCAGCGTGAGCGGCAGCCGCCCAAAGCGCTCCCCATCGGCATACGCCGTGATGCCGGGTGCGCCGACGGTGACGCTGGTGAGCCGATGGTGGGAGTACTGCGGGTGCGTGACGTGGGTGCCGGAGAAGAGTTTGGGGTAGGTGCGGGCCAACTCCCGCCGGCTCAGCGGGCCGATGATGACGACATCGAGGAGACCGTCGTCGATCGCTGCCCCCTCGGTGATCCGGAGGCCGCCGCCGAAGGAGGGGCCATTGCCTACCGCGACCAGGACTGCCTCAATCTCGTGGCGGACGCCGTCGAGTTCGAGCGAGTAGGGCACCGGTTGGAGGGTGCGGAGTTCGAGCAGCGTGGCGAGGTTGTAGCGCATCTGCCCACGCGGCCACCGCATCCGATTGGCCCGCTCGTTGACCAGCGCGTCGAAGCCAGCCGCCAACACCGTCACAAAGTGCCGGCCACCACTCGTGACCACATCGACCGAACGTGTGCGCCCGGCCAGGATCCGATCGGCGGCGGCCAGCGTGTCGGTGCGCGGCACGTCGAGGTAGCGGGCGAAGTCGTTTCCGGTGCCGGCCGGGATGACCCCCAGTGTCGTCGCTGAGGAGGCACAAGCCTGGGCGCCGAGGTGCACCATGCCGTCGCCACCGACCACGACCAGGCTGCTCACCCCGTCGCGCACGGCCTGCTCGGCTAACTCCAACGCCTGATCGGCATCGGCGCCTTGGAGATCACGAACCCGTCGGCCGGCAGCGCGAAAGCGTGCCAAGGCCTGGGTGCGGGCGCGCGCTCCGCGTCCCTTGCCCGCCGTGGGGTTGGTCAACAGGGCGATGTCGGGGGGAGCGCTCGGCACGCCCACAACTTACCGCCGTTGGGAGGCGTTGCTGGCGCTTCGACTCACTTGGCTCCGACCCGAAGCAAGGCGGCGTACTGCGCGGGCCGCGCACCCACCGCACGTGCGAGTCGGTCCAAACAGTCCAGGACCCCAGCGGGGGTGAAGACGGTGCCGGGGCTCAACAGGGTCAGCCGGCCGTCTACCTCCACCAGATTGACCTGTCCGTGGCGCCAGACTTGGTGGGTCAGCAGTCGGGTGGAGTCATCGGCAACGGGGGCCGGGTAGGCCTCATCGACCGCCAGCAGGTCGCAGGCCAACTCCTGGGTGTGGCGAGGGGAGGTGAGCTTGCCGCGGACGTGGTGGCTGGTCCCGACCGGTCCGTCGTGTTGCCAGACCACCTCATCGGTGCCCATCCACTCCGGCAGTTCAAAGGGATCGACAGGCCTCGGTGCGCTGTAGCCCTCGCTCATAGCGGGCTGGCCACATCGTCATCGAGCGCACTCGTCTCCAGGTTGCGCCGACGCCGCCTATCGACAATGCGGGCGATGATTTCGCTGACCAGGAACAACGCGACCATCGGCACCGCGAGGAACAACATCGTGAAGGGGTCGGTCGAGGGAGTCGCGACCGCCGCGAAGATGAAGGTGCCCATGATGATCCACGGGCGGTAGGCACCGAGCGCCTTGCCAGTCACCACTCCGGCCAGATTGAGCAAGATGACGAAGACGGGGATCTCGAAGGCCAGCCCGAAGACCAAGAGCGTCCGGGTGAAGAACGAGAGGTAGCCGCCGAAGTCGACGATGCTGGTGAGTTGGCTCGGGGTGAAGCCCACCAGCACCTCGACTCCCTTCGGGAGCGTCAGGTAGCCGATGGCGACGCCCAGGAGGAAGAGTGGCCCGGCGACGATCGCAAACACTCTGCTCCACTTGCGCTCGTGCGCGTGCAAGCCGGGCAGGATGAAGGCCCAAATCTGGTAGAGCCACAACGGGGCGGTTCCGATCAGGGCCGCTAGTCCACAGAGCTTGAGGTACAACAGCAGCGGACCGCCGATGCCACCGATCGACGGAATGCTGTCGATGTCTTGGTCGAGCCGGCGCATGGCCTCCGCGTAGGGCTCAAAGACGAAGACAAGAAGCGGATCGAAGAAGAACAGCGCGATGGTCAGACCCACCAACAAGATGGCGAGGGAGCGCATCAGCCGCCCGCGCAACTCGCGGAAGTGGTCGGAGAGTGCCATCCGCCCATCGCTGCCGACGGGATGGCGCGGCTTTGTTGCGAAGAGGCCGACGACGCGGCCGATCTGACTCACGCGAGAGTCAGATGTCGCCGCGCTGCTCGCGCTGGATGCGATCGGTGTCCTCGGCGAGGGTGCGCTGGCGGGCCTCGATCTCGCGCTGGGCGTCGGTCTTGAGGTCGTCGTCGTCGACAAGGCCCTTGGTCTCGGCCTTAAAGATGCGCAGTGCGCGCCCGCTGCCGCGGGCGAGTTCGGGGAGCTTCTTAGCGCCGAACAGCAGGACGAACACGGCGAGGAGTGCGAGGATCTCGGTAGGGCCGAGACCGATAAGCGGCGTCATGGCTGTGTTCCTTACGTTGTAGGGCGCTGCCCATGCTAGCCGTAGTTGCTCAATACGTTGGTGACGCCTGCACGGACGCCTGCGCCTGGGGGGTTCGCTGCCTGGGTCTTCCCACTCGAGGGGCGGGTGAGTCCGCTGCCGATGAGGAGCTGGAGCGAGCGCGGGCGGCTCAGCTCAGGAGTACCAGGCGATTGTGGCGGCGCGTTCGTCCTCGACCGCCCGCGCGAGGGCAGCGGGTCGCAACACCTTGGCGTCGGGTGCCAGGCGGAGCACGAGCCGGACCAACCAGCGGGGATCGGCGGCATACAGATCGACTTCCCAGCGCCGGCTGGACACCTGGCGGACAGCCTCCACCGGGTAGTACTCCGGCACCCACCTGGCGCCGGGCCCCAATTGCAGCGTGACGAGCGTGCTGTCTTGGCCAGCGAGATCGAACAGACTCGATGCGCGCTTGCGCTTCGCCTTGCCGGCGCGTTTGACCGGCTTGGTGGCCGAAGCCAGCACCTCCGCTCGATGGATCCGGTCGAGCCGAAACAGCCGTGGCGCCTCCGCAAGATGGCACCACGCGTCGAGATAGTCAAAGCCGGCAGACGTCACGACCTGGCGTGGGTCGACCACCCGGACCGACTCTTCGTCTCGACTCGGCACCCAATAGGTCAGCTGCACCTGCAGGCCGGCCTGAATGGCACCTTCGAGGCTCGAGC
>JBAQXA010000232.1:0-3180 GCA_049299195.1 Nocardioides sp. | reverse complement strand
GAGCGGGGCGGCGGGGTGTCCGGCGGTGTGTGCGCGGGCCGCGGTCGCGCGAGCGGGCGCAACGGGAGGCACGGCATCGAGGGGCGTGGTGGTCATCGGTTCTCCTGGCGGCGGGCGTCGCAGTGGGCTTCGCGGTCGGGCGTGAGGAGAGCGATGGGTGAGCGCAGATACATGCAGGGCGCGGGGTGGGTGAAGATGGGCCCATGCACTCCCGCAGAGACCGGCCGAGCCTGCGCCACCAAGTCCTCGCCCGGGCGATCCCGCAGGCACTCGGCGTAGCGCCCTTGACCGACGCGGAGACCGAGCGCACCAAGGTGCTGGAGGCCAACGCGGGCTGGCCCTATCCGCTGCCGATGGCCATGACCCCCGGCCTGAGCCGACGGTTTACGGTGCGCAAAGAGCGCCTCGCCGGCCGGGTCCCCTTCCCCTCCTACGTGCTCACTCCGCGCGACGGCACCCCGTCGCGCACGCTGCTGTATCTGCACGGCGGCGCCTTTGTCGCCCCGATCCACCCCGTTCAGGTGCTGTATGCCGCCCGGCTGGCGCAGCGGCTGGGCGCGCGGGTCGTGATCCCGGACTACCCGCTTGCGCCGCGGCATACCTGGCGGGACAGCTTTGCCGCCCTGGTCGAGGAGGCCGCACGGTGGCGGGCGCTACCGGGCGAACTGCTCTTCGCGGGCGACTCGGCCGGCGGCGGCTTGGCGTTGGCGGTGGCGCTCGGCCTGCGCGAACGCGGCCTGAGGTTGCCGGACCGGATGCTCCTGATCTCGCCCTGGGTCGACCTGACCACGTCCACGCCGGACACGGCCGCCTTCGCCGAGCGGGACACCTGGCTGCAGATCAGCAAGCTCGACGTCTACGCCGGCTGGTGGGCGGGGCCCGAGGCAGACAAGGCCCGACCCGAGGTCAGCCCAGCGCTCGCCGACCTCCGCGGGCTCCCGCCCACGCTCATGTTTGGCGGCACGGGGGACCTCCTCGCGCCCGGCTTCCGGCTCCTCGCCGACCGAGCGGCCGCCGCCGGCTGGCCGCTGAACTACATCGAGCGCCCCGACCTGATCCACGTCTTCCCGATCTTCCCCGGCCTCCCCGAGTCCGCCAAGGCCCTCCGCATCTCCACCCGCTTCCTCGCCGGCACCTAACCCCCCTCCACCGTCTACCGCGGGGTTGGCGCCCCCTCCCCCGTCTACCGCGGGGTTGGCGTCACTTTTGGGGTGTCCCAACGCGGGGTCAGTGGTTCCAACCCCGCGGTAGACGCACCAAGGGCGCGGTAGACGTGGCGGGGTGGTACGAAGGGCGCGGGAGACGCGCCGCGGCCGCTTACTCCCAGCGGGTGGCGAAGGTGAAGCCGACGGCCATGAGGCCGATGCCGACGACCAGGTTGAGCTGGCCGAGATCGTTGAAGACCGGGATCGGGCTCAGGTCGTTGGCGAAGACGTAGTAGGTGCAGATCCACACCAGCCCGACCAGGAAGCAGCCGAGCATGCCGATCACGACGCCGCGGCCGCGACCCATCGGGGTGCTGGGGTGGGCGGAGATGACCAGGCCGAGCAGAGCGAGCCCGAAGCCGATGCCGTAGTTCCAGCGCTTGAGGTTGGCCAGGAATGCCGGCCCGCCGGCGGCGTCGCCCGAGCCGGGCGCCACCCGCACGGACAGGTAGTAGTAAGCAACCCAAGCGAGCCCGACGACGAAGAGGACCAGCGCGACCACGAACCGGGGAGACAGCGCGCGACCCGCGCTGCTGGGATCGATGGTCGGGTTGGTGGCTTTGGGCTTAGACACGTCTGATCTCCTCATCAGGCCAGGCGGTATGCCGCGTGGCCGGTCACTCTCATCTCGCGCGAGCTAGCCTAATGGCCATGTCGAGAAGGGCCGATTCGCCGAAACGGCGCAGATCGATCGGCTGGCGCGTCGCAACCCCGATTGTTTGCGTGTTGTGCGGGGCCCTTTTCCCGATCTCGGGGTTCAACAGCAACGGGGGTGACCTGCGGCCGGGGCGCTACAGCGACCTGGGTGACCTGGCTGAGGCGCAGCGCCGCGAGGCCGACCGGCTCACCGAGCGTGCGGCGGGGCTCAACCAGGAGATCACCACACTGACCGCCGAGATCAAGGACGCGCGCGTGCAGGCCGCCCGCCGGCGCGTTGGACGACTGGAGGCACCCGCGGGCCTGACCGAAGTGGCCGGCGCGGGGCTCACGATCACGCTCTCCGATGCCCCCGACAGCCTGCGCGAGACGTCGGAGGAGGACCCGAGTCTCCTCGTGGTGCACCAACAAGACATCCAGGCGGTGGTCAACGCACTCTGGCGCGGCGGGGCCGACGCGATCACGATCCAGGGCCAGCGCGTCATCACCACGACCGGGATCCGCTGCGAGGGCGGCATGGTGCAGCTGCACGGGCTGCCCTACTCCCAGCCCTATGTCATCGGGGCGATCGGCGATCCCGACGCCCTCATGGGCGCCATCGACGCCGACCCACTCGTCAACACCTACCGCGCGCAGACCGAGGACCCCGAAATCGGGATCGGCTGGGACGCGGTCACCTCCGAGGCGATGACCGCCCCGGCGTATGCCGGCGTGCTGGCCGGGCGCTATGCGCGCCCCGCGCGGCCGAACGAGTCCTGACCGCCCTTCGCGCTAGGCCGTCATGCAGGCCCGTTGCGCTAGACCCGCAGGACCAACCCGTCGCGCTAGGGGCTCGGGCTTGCTGACGGCGAGGGGCTCAGCGTCGGCGTCGGGGTCGGTGGTGGCGGCTCGTAGGTCGAGACAAAGATCGTCACCGTCGAGCCCTGGGGCGCGGTCTCACCCTCGCCGGGGTTGGTCTTGAAGACCGTGCCCTTCTTGGCCGTGGTGTCGTTGCTCTCAAAGATCACCGGGTCGAAGCCCGCGTCGCGGACGGCCTGCTCGGCCTCGGCGGCCGTCATGCCGATCACGTCCGGCACCGTCTCTGGGCCGTCGGAGTAGTACGCCGTCACGGTCGCGCCGACGCTCACCTCGACGCCGGCCGCCGGATCGGTGCGCACGACCTGGCCGAGTGGCGCGTCGTCCTGCACCTCTTCAAAGCGCACCTTGAGCCCCAACGCGTCGAGCGCCGCCTTGGCATCGCGGCGGTTGAGACCGATCAGCGTGCCGGGCACCGGGACCTGAGGCTTGCCGACTGAAATCACCAGCGACACCGGAGAGT
>JBAQXA010000231.1:0-3836 GCA_049299195.1 Nocardioides sp. | reverse complement strand
CCGCTGGCGGCCGCCGCACACGCGGCCTCGCGCGCCGCCGGCTTGGCGTCGGGCGCGACGGCGTCTTCGAGATCGAGGATCAAGCCGTCGCACGCCAGGGTCTTGGCCTTCTCCAACGCCCGCTCGTTGGAGGCAGGCATATAGAGGACCGACCGGCGCGGCCGAAACTCGTGCCCGCTCACGCCGCACCTCCCGCACCCGAGCCGTCAGCATCCGCAGCGGCATACATCTCCGCGAGGAGCGGGTCGGCCGCCGCCAAGTGTTCGGCGAGTTCGACCATCACTAGGCACTGCTTGAGGGAGGCGTCGTCCTCCATCTTGCCGTCGAGCATCACCGCGCCGGTGCCACCGCCGCCGAGCGCCTCCATCGCGGCGACCACGCGCCGCGCGTGGGCGACATCGGTGACGCTCGGGGAGAAGACCCGGTTGGCGATCGCGATCTGCTTGGGGTGCAGGCTCCACGCCCCGACACAGCCGAGCAGGAACGCATTGCGGAACTGGTCCTCACACGCCACCTCGTCGGCGATGTCGCCGAACGGGCCGTAGTAGGGATAGATGCCGTGCAGCGCGCAGGCGTCGACCATGCGCGCGATGGTGTAGTGCCACAGATCCTGTTGGTATGCCGTCCGCTCACCGCCGGGAGCCCCCGCATCCGCGTCCGCGCGCACGAGGTAGCCCGGATGTCCGCCGCCGACCCGGGTCGTCTTCATCCGGCGATCGGCCGCCAGGTCGGCCGGCCCGAGCGAGAGGCCCTGCATCCGCGGCGAGGCGCCGCAGATCTCCTCGACGTTGGCCACTCCGCGCGCGGTCTCCAAGATGGCGTGCAAGAGGATCGGCCGCCGCAGCCCGGCCTTCGCCTCCAACTGCGCGAGCAGCCGGTCGACATAGTGGATGTCCTCGGCGCCCTGCACCTTGGGCACCATGATCACGTCGAGCTTGTCGCCAATTGCGGGGACAAGCGTGGTCAGATCGTCGAGCACCCAGGGGCTGTCGAGGGAGTTGATCCGCGTCCACAGTTGCGTGGCGCCGAAGTCGGTCGACTGGGCGATCCGCACGAGCCCGGCCCGCGCGGCCTCCTTGTTGTCGGCCTTGACGGCGTCCTCCAGATTGCCGAGCAACACATCGACGCGCGGGCTTGCGTCGGGACCGACCATCGCTGGGATCTTGGCCGCCATCTTGTCGTTGGACGGGTCAAAGAAGTGGATCGCGCGACTCGGCCGCGCCGGGATCTCGCTCAGCGGGGTCGGCGCACCAACCGCCAGGGGCCGGAAGAAGTCACGAGGGCTGCGGTGAGACATGCAGCGGACGCTAGCAAGCGCCACCCCCCACGGGTATGACCCACGTCTCGCCCCGACTCCCTGACTGACGCACGCCCACTGCCGCGCGCCCACTGCCGCGCCCGCCGCCGTCACCCACACCGCTCAGCGCCACCGACACGCCCCAGCCCACACCCCGGGCCACCTATCGGCCCACGGGTGCGGGGTGGTTTCATGGGCGACACCATCCGCCCCGCACTGCTTGCTGGGCGCAGCGAAGGAGAGGGGACGTCGTGGCCAACCACCCGTTGGAGCCATTGAGTGCCGAGGAGTTCCGGCAAACCGCAGCTGTACTGCGTCGTGATCGGGGGGTGACTGACAGCTGGCGGTTCGCCTCGATCGAGCTCATCGAGCCGCCCAAGGCGGTCGTCAAGGCCTACCAGGCCGGCGATCCGATCTCGCGCCGTGCGCTCGCCGTGCTGTGGGACCGCGCGGACAACGAGACCTTCGAGGGCGTTGTCGACCTGACCAACGACTCCGTCGAGTCGTGGACCCACATCCCCGATGTGACCCCCAACTTCACCGTCGATGAGTTCTACGCCGTCGACGCGGCCATGAAGTCCCACCCCGACGTGGTGGCGGCGCTGGCTGAGCGCGGCATCACCGACCTCGATCTCGTGGTCGTCGACGTCTGGACCTATGGCGAGGGCGTCATGCCTCCGCAGTGGCGCAACCGCCGCCTCGGCTGGGCCGACCTCTGGGTCCGCGAGACCCCCCACGGCAACCCCTATGCCCACCCGGTCAGCGGCCTCAAGCTCGTCATCGACATCAACTCCCTCGAGCTGCTCGAGATCGACCGCTCGACCGACCTCGGGTTCGCGCCCGTCGACGGCGAATACGTCCCCGCGCTGCGCCCGCAGATGAAGCAGCGCGACGACATCCGCGACCTCAACATCACCCAGCCCGACGGCGGCTCCTTCACCGTGGAGGGCACCGAGCTGAAGTGGCAGAACTGGTCGATGCGGCTCGGCTTCAACTACCGCGAGGGTCCGGTCATCTACCAGGTCAAGTACGACGATCACGGCACCGTGCGCGACATCGCGCACCGCATGAGCTTCGCCGAGATGGTCGTGCCCTACCGCGATCAGTCCTTCGACCACTACCGGCGTACGGCCTATGACATCGGCGAGTGGGGCCTCGGCTTCATGACCACGTCCCTCGAGCTCGGCTGCGACTGCCTGGGCGAGATCACCTATGTCGATGCGACCCTCCACGACACCAAGGGCGAGCCCTACGACATCAAGAACGCGATCTGCCTCCATGAGGAGGACAACGCGGTCATGTGGAAGCACGTCGACCCCCACGCCGGGGCCGAAGTACGCCGCCAGCGCCGCATGGTCGTGTCGACCCACGCGACGGTCGCCAACTACGAATACCTCGTCTACTGGCGCTTCTACCAAGACGGCAACATCGAGTGCGAGGTGCGCGCCACGGGCATCATGGTCAGCACCGCCTTCGATCCGGAGAAGGGTGCCCCCGAGACCGGCGCGGTCGTCGACATCAACACCTACGCGCCCTACCACCAGCACTTCTTGGTGGCCCGTCTCGACCTCGATGTCGATGGCGAGGACAACGAGGTCTACGAGGTCGACTCCGAGGCGCTGCCGATCTCTGAGGAGAACCCCTACGGCCTCGGTATCCGCACCGTCGCCACCCGGATCGATTCCGAGTCCTCGAGCGCCCGGGACTTCAACTGGGAGCGCCAGCGCTCGTGGAAGGTCGTCAACCCCAACCGCAAGAACAAGGTCGGCGGGGCCCCCGGTTACAAGATCGTGCCGAGCGGTTCCTTCCCCGCGATGATGGACGAGAACTCGGTGCAATACCTCCGGGCGCCGGTCATCGGCCACACCCTGTGGGTCACCAAGCAGCACGAAAACGAGCGGTGGCCGGCGGGCGACTACCCGACGCAGTCCACGGTCGACAAGGGAATGACCGAGTGGATCGCCGACGACGAGTCGCTGGTCAACACCGACGTCGTGCTCTGGTACGTCTTCGGCATCCACCACATCACCCGCATGGAGGAGTGGCCGATCATGTCGGTCGACGTGGTGTCGTTCTGGCTCAAGCCGACCGGCTTCTTTGACCAGAACCCGGCGCTCGACGTGCCGGCCAGCAAGAAGGGCGCCTGTCACACCTGATTGGCACACCTGATCGGTACGCCGATCAAGCACGCCGGGCCGGAGCCCCTGCCGCAGTGGCGGCGGGGGCGGCTAGCCTCAACCGGTGAGCTTTGAGGAGATGTGGCGCGACCTGGGTGAGATCGGGCGCAGTGCCACCACAGGCGGCTACTTCCGGCAACCGTTCACCGCGGCCGAGGGCGAGATGCGGGCGTGGTTCCACCACGAGGCGGGTCGCCGCGGCTTCCGGGTGGAGACCGACCGGTTCGGCAACCTCGCCGCGACGTGGCGCGTGCCGATGCTGCAGTTCACCACCGACCAGGCCGACCGGGCGATCCTGACGGGCTCCCATCTCGACTCGGTCCTCGACGGCGGGGCCTATGACGGTCCGCTCGGCGTCGCGA
>JBAQXA010000230.1:0-2378 GCA_049299195.1 Nocardioides sp. | reverse complement strand
GGCGAGCGCTCATGGCGGCCGCCACCGACGCCCCATCGGCCACAGTCTCGCCGCCGGGGTCGAGGGCGGCCTGCCGCAGGTCGGCGTGCACGTCGGCCAGGGCGTCCCCCAGGCTCCGCGCGTGGTCGAGCAGCCCCTCGACGCGGTCGAACCCGGTGACGATGAGGTCCCAGCCGTCGGCGGCGTCGGGCAGAAGCTGTTGGAGCAGGCCCAGATGGGTGGGGGCCTCTGGAGCGGGGCCGATGTTGGCCTCGACCCACCCCTGGAGCGGCGCGATGTGGCGACACCCCGCCTGGGTGAGGGCCTGGTGGAGCTCGATGTCGGGATTGATGCCCGGGACCACCCGGCGGAAGAGCTTGTAGATCGACCCGCCCGAGCCCCCGCCCGTGTCCCCTCCCGTCTCCCAGACGAGTGAGCTGTTGGACTGCTCGGCGCGCAGCGGCCGGGCGGGCGCATCGGCCGCCACCGAGACCCCCGGCATCAGTCGGAAGCGGACGGCCGAGTGGTGGTCGGGCCGGGCAAACTGGCGCAGCAGCAGTTGTGCCCCGGCCGCCTCCCGGGTGGCGTCGTGCCACGACATATCAGTGGCCTCCCCGCGGGGCACTGAACCCTCGGCGACGAGGCGATCCCACAAGGCAACGAGCGCCGGGTCTGACGCGTCGGCCACGAAGCTCGCCGGGTCCGCCTCACCGTGGGAACTCGCCCCGTCCGCACCCTCCCCGCGTGCCGCATCCGCCCGCGGACCCACCGTGAGCGGGAGCTGGTACTCCTCCGTGCCGCCCGTGGCGTCGAGATAGGTGAGGGTGGCGATCGCTAGGACCAGGGCGCGGTCCGTCATACCGCCCGCGGGATAGACCGCCAGCGAGCGCAGATCGGTGACCTCGAAGTCCCGCCCCTTGCCACCGAACCAGCGGGCCCGCGAGATGTAGCCGTGCAGGCTGGCGCCCATCGATCAGCCGAACCGCCGCACCGACAAGATGTGCGCCACCTCGACGCCCGGGTCGAGTCGCACGTAGTTGTCGGCGTGCCAGGTCCACTGCTCGCCGGAGAGTTCGTCGTGCACCACGAAGCCCTCCGACCAGTCGAGCCCGAGGGCCGGGAGGTCGAGGTGGACCGTGGTCTCGCGGGTGCCGAAGGGGTCGAGGTTGAGCACCACGATCACCGTGTCGAGGCTGCCGTCGGCGCGCTCGGCGGACTTGCTGAAGACGATCGTGTGGTCGTCGTCGGCCCGGTGCACCACGGTGTTGCGCAGCAACTGCAGGGCGGGATGGTCGCGCCGGATCTGGTTGAGCCGGGTCAGGTAGGGCGCGAGGCTGCGGCCGGACTCCTCAGCCGCGGCCCAGTCCCGGATCCGGATCTGGTACTTCTCGGAGTCGAGATACTCCTCGCTGCCCGGCTTGACCGCGACGTGCTCGCAAAGCTCGTAGCCGGCATACACCCCCCAGCTGGGGGAGCCCATCGCGGCGAGCACCGCGCGGATCTTGAACATCGCCGGGCCGCCGTACTGCAGCGAGGCATGGAGGATGTCGGGGGTGTTGACGAAGAAGTTCGGGCGCATCAGGTGCGACGAACCGGACGCAACTTCGTGCAGGTAGTCCTCGATCTCGCCCTTGGCGATCCGCCAGGTGAAGTAGGTGTAGGACTGGTGATAGCCGATCGAGCCGAGCGCGTGCATCGTCGCGGGCCTGGTGAAGGCCTCGGAGAGGAACAGCACATCGGGGTCGGTCCGCCGGATCTTGCCGAGCAGCCACTCCCAGAACTCCAGGGGTTTGGTGTGCGGGTTGTCGACGCGGAAGATGCGCACGCCGTGGCTCATCCAGAGGCGTACGACGCGGAGCACCTCGGCGCGGATCCCCTCGGGGTCGTTGTCGAAGTTGACCGGGTAGATGTCCTGGTACTTCTTCGGCGGGTTCTCGGCGTAGGCGATGGTGCCGTCGGCGCGGGTGGTGAACCACTCGGGATGGGCGGCCACCCACGGGTGATCCGGTGCGGCCTGCAGCGCCAGGTCGAGCGCGATTTCGAGGCCGAGCCGCTTGGCCCGGCGCACGAACGCGTCGAACTCTTTGAACGTGCCGAGATCGGGGTGGATCGCGTCGTGGCCGCCGTGCCGCGACCCGATGGCCCACGGTGAGCCGGGGTCGTCGGGGCCGGGCGTCAGGGTGTTGTTGGGTCCCTTGCGGTTGACCTCGCCGATCGGGTGGATCGGTGGGAGATAGACGACGTCGAAGCCCATCGCGGCCACCGCGTCGAGGCGCTTGGCGGCGGTCTTGAAGGTGCCGCTGATCACCTTGCCGGTGCGGCCGTGGAGGCGCGCGCCTTCGGAGCGCGGGAAGAACTCGTACCAACTGCCATAAAGCGCCCGCTGGCGGTCGGCAAAG
>JBAQXA010000229.1:0-2498 GCA_049299195.1 Nocardioides sp. | reverse complement strand
CGGGTGGCCGGCTCGATGCTCGGCGCCCGTCCGAGGAACTGGCGCACGGCGATGGCCAGCCCGGTCGGCAGGGCGGCGACGTCGGCCGCACGGGCCCACTCGGCCAACGGAGGCGGCATGAACCGTGGGTTGGGGAGGTCGAGACGCACGCGCTCGCGCACGACATAGGTCCCGGCGGTTTGATCGCCCAATCGCTTGCCGCTCTTGCTGATCACCACCGCGAAGAAGGCCGGTCCGCCGCCCATTGCATAGGTCTCCACCACGCCGATCAGGGAGCGCACGAAGGCGTGGTGAAAGCTGATCGGCCCGCCATCGTCGCGGACCACCCGGAGGCCCATCGCCCATTTGCCGAGTGACTTGCCGCGGCTCAGGGTCTCGATCGTCGCGGGCACTACGAGAAATGCCATCACGGACATCCCGACGACGGCTATCCCCACAAACGCTTCCAAGTTTCGGACGGAGCCGGTGAAGGCAGCCCACAAGAACACGACCATGAACACGATGAGCAACGAGAAGCCGACGAACACGTCGAGCAGGCCAGAGGCGAGTCGAACGCCGATGCTCGCTGGTGGAAGCTCCAGCGCGACCGCCTCGCCCGTGACCAGGTCGTCCTGACCGAGCGACGCGTAGCCGGCGGAGACCGCGACGCGGCCGGGGAGGGGGTGACCGGATCGCGAAGCGCCCGTTGGAGCAACCCCCGCCTGATCGGTCATCAAACCAGCCTATCGGCCGGAGCTGACCGCATCCGGGCAATCGCGCGGCATAGGCTGAGCGGGTGGATATCGACGCGTATGTCGGCGCGCACCGCGAGGAGTGGCGCCGCTTGGAGGCGCTGCTCAGTCATGGTGCGCTCAGCGCGGCGGAGTCCGAGGAACTGCTGGAGCGCTACCAACGAGTCGCCACCCACCTGTCGGTAGTCCGCACCCAGGCCCCAGACGCTCACGTCGTTGCCTACCTGTCCTCGCTGCTGTCCCGAGCTCGCAACCGCTCGACCGGCGGGCGTGCCCCCACCTGGCGTGGGCTCGTGGTGTTCTTTGCCGAGCGGTTCCCGGCAGCCCTCTATCGCCTGCGATGGTGGTGGTTGGGCTGCCTGGCTGCCAACGTGGTGGTGGTCGGAGTGATGATGTGGTGGCTGCTTGAGCACCCCCTCGTGGAGCAGACGATGCTGTCTCCGGAGCAGGTCGACCAACTGGTCAATGAGGATTTCGAAAGCTACTACTCCTCCTCGGCCGCCTCCGCCTTCGCCACTCAGGTCTGGATCAACAACGCCTGGGTCAGTGCGCTGTGCCTGGCGCTGGGAGTGCTGGGGTTCCCCGTGCTCGTCCTGCTCTTCAACAACATGGTAAACCTGGCCATCGTCGGCTCGATCATGATCCGCCACGATCGTGGTGGCCTCTTCTGGGGGTTGATCCTGCCGCACGGGCTGCTCGAGCTCACCGCCGTCTTCGTCGCGGGCGGGATCGGCCTGAAGCTGTTCTGGTCGTGGATCGAGCCCGGCGCACGCACGCGCACTGCCTCAATGGCACACGAAGGGCGCACCGTCGGGACGGTCGCGCTCGGCCTGGTCGCAGTCTTCAGCGTCAGCGGCATCAGCGAAGGCTTCGTCACGCCCTCGGGTTTGCCGACGTGGGCGCGCGTGGGCATCGGCATCGTGGCCGAGTTGCTCTTCTTTGCCTATGTCTTCGGCCCCGGGCGAGCGGCATACCACCGGGGGATGTCGGGGGACATCGACGAGGCCCTCCTCGAAGACTCCGTTGCCACCGCCGCCTAATCGGAGGGCTCGGCGCGGTCTCCGCGCTAGAGCAGGCCTTCGGCCTTGAGGAACAGGTAGTGATCGGCCAGGGCCGGAGGCAGCGCTTCTGCGTCCGTGTCCACCACCGTGACCCCGAGGGTCGTCAGCATGCGCAGGGTGAGGTTGCGCCGTTGGTCGGCCTGCTCGGCCGCTGCGGCCGCGTAGACGTCGTCGATCGTGGTCCGCTCGGCCGCCAGCCGATTGAGTGCGGGATCACGCACCGAGGCGAGTACGACGCGATGGTGCCGCAGCAGCGCCGGCAGGACCGGCAGCAGCGACTCCTCCACGGTGGCCGGCTCGAGCGGGGTCAACAAGACGACGAGCGCGCGTTGCCTCCCGAGTCCGGCGACCCCCGAAGCGAGTCCCCGCCAATCGGCCTCCGCGATCACCGGTTCAAGGTCGGCCATGGCCTCCGACAGCCGGGCCGCGACGTCGCGTCCACCCCGGAGCCGCAGTCGGGTGCGGACGACCCGGTCTCCGGCGAGCAGGTCGACACGGTCACCGGCCTTGGCGGCCAACGAGCCGAGCAGCAGCGCGGCGTCCATCGCCGAGTCCAGTCGGGGGATGTCGTCGACGCGGGTGGCGGACATGCGCGAGGTGTCGAGGACGAGCACGATGCGCCGATCTCGTTCCGGCTGCCAGGTGCGCACCACGACGTTGCGCGAGCGCGCGCTCGCCCTCCAATCGATCGATCGGACATCATCAC
>JBAQXA010000228.1:0-3120 GCA_049299195.1 Nocardioides sp. | reverse complement strand
AGCCCGGGCGAACGGCCCGGGAGGCACGACCGAACAGACCGCAGCATGGAATGGCACGCAGGACCGAATCCGACACACCGCCCGCGCGAGCGGGCCGAGAAAGAGAGCAGGACACCATGACGGAGCTGACGATCCGGCCGGAAGAGATCCGGGATGCGATCGAGCGGAACGTCGCGGCGTACTCGCCGGAGACCGCCCGCGAAGAGGTCGGTCGCGTCACCGAGACCGGTGACGGCATCGCCCGCGTGGAGGGTCTCCACTCGGCGATGACCAACGAGTTGCTGGAGTTCGAGGGCGGCCTCCTGGGCCTGGCCCTGAACCTCGACGTCCGCGAGATCGGCGTGGTCCTGCTCGGCGACGGATCGCACATCGAGGAGGGTCAGCCGGTGCGCCGCACCGGAGAGGTCCTGTCCGTGCCGGTCGGCGACGCCTTCCTCGGCCGCGTGGTCGATCCGCTGGGCAACCCCATCGACGGCCTCGGTGCCATCGAGGCCGAGGCGCGTCGTGCCCTCGAGGTGCAGGCGCCGACGGTCGTCCAGCGCCAGCCGGTGAAGGAGGCCATGCAGACGGGCATCAAGGCGATCGACGCCATGACCGCCATCGGCCGCGGCCAGCGCCAGCTCATCATCGGCGACCGCCAGACCGGCAAGACCGCCGTCTGCCTCGACACGATCCTCAACCAGCGCGAGAACTGGCTGTCCGGCGACCCGACGAAGCAGGTGCGCTGCATCTACGTGGCCATCGGCCAGAAGGGCTCCACGATCGCCGCAGTCAAGGGCGCGCTCGAGGAGTACGGCGCGATGGAGTACACCACCATCGTCGCCTCACCGGCCTCCGACCCCGCCGGCTTCAAGTATCTGGCCCCCTACACCGGCTCGGCCATCGGCCAGCACTGGATGTACGCCGGCAAGCACGTCCTCATCGTGTTCGACGACCTGTCGAAGCAGGCGGAGGCCTACCGCGCCGTGTCGCTGCTGCTGCGGCGCCCGCCGGGCCGCGAGGCCTACCCGGGCGACGTCTTCTACCTGCACAGCCGTCTCCTCGAGCGCTGCGCCAAGCTGTCCAATGAGCTCGGTGGCGGCTCGATGACCGGCCTGCCGATCATCGAGACCAAGGCCAACGACGTGTCGGCCTACATCCCCACCAACGTCATCTCGATCACCGACGGGCAGTGCTTCCTCGAGTCCGACCTGTTCAACTCGGGTGTCCGTCCCGCCATCAACGTCGGCATCTCGGTGTCGCGCGTCGGCGGCTCGGCGCAGCCGAAGGCCATGCGCAAGGTGGCCGGGCGCTTGCGCCTCAACCTCGCGCAGTTCCGCGAGCTCGAGGCCTTCGCCGCGTTCGGCTCCGACCTCGACGCGGCCTCCAAGGCGCAGCTTGAGCGCGGTGCTCGCCTGGTCGAGCTGCTCAAGCAGCCGCAGTACCAGCCGCAGGCCATGGAGCGCGAGGTCGTGTCGGTGTGGTCGGGAACGACCGGCCAGCTCGACGACGTGCCGGTCGAGGACATCCGCCGCTTCGACGCGGAGTTCCTCGACTTCATCGATCGCTCGCACCCTGAGGTGTTCGACGCCATCCGCACGACGACCGACCTCTCCGACGACACCGTCTCGGTGCTCGAGGGCGCCATCGGCACCTTCAAGCGCCAGTACACGACGACGGCCGGGCACCTCCTCGTCAACGACGAGCCGGTGGCCGCGGTGGCCGACGAGGAGATCGACCACACGCAGATCAAGCGGGCGGTACGGGGCTAGCTGACATGGGCGCACAACTGAGGGTCTACCGGCGGCGCATCCGCTCCGTCCAGTCGACCAAGAAGATCACGAAGGCGATGGAGCTCATTGCCTCCTCGCGCATCGTGAAGGCGCAGGCGCGCCTGGAGGCGTCGCTGCCCTACCTCACGCATCTCTACGCGGCGATCAGCGCGGCTGCCACGGGGGCAGCCGACGTGCGCAAGCACCCGCTCATGGCGAACGCCGAGGAGCGCAAGAGCGCCGCGGTGCTCATCATCACCGCGGACCGCGGCCTGGCCGGCGCCTACTCGGCCAATGCGCTGCGCGAGGGCGAGGCCCTGGCGGCCAACCTTCGTGAGAAGGGGATGACCGTCGTGCCCTACATCGTGGGGCGCAAGGGAGTGTCGTACTACCGCTTCCGCGATCGCGTCATGGCCGGCGAGTACACCGGATTCACCGACCAGCCGACGTACGCCGACGCGAAGCGCATCGGCGGCGACCTCTTGGAGGCGTTCCTCACTCCGCAGGAGGAGGGCGGCGTCGACGAGATCCACCTCGTCTACACGCACTTCGCATCGATGATGACCCAGGAGGCCCGTATCCGGCGCCTCCTGCCGCTCGAGGTCGTCGATGAGGTCGTCACTACGGAGGAGGGCCAGCTGCCCTCGGCGCTCTACGAGTTCGAGCCTGACGCCGAGTCGGTCCTCGACGGGCTCCTGCCCCGCTACATCGACCACTCGGTGTATTCGGCGCTGCTCATGTCCGCTGCGTCCGAGCATGCTGCTCGCCGCCGCGCCATGAAGTCGGCGACCGACAACGCCGAGGACATGATCAAGTCGCTGTCCCGGCAGGCCAACCAGGCCCGTCAGGGCGAGATCACCCAGGAAATCAGCGAGATCGTCGGCGGCGCCGACGCACTGTCAGCTTCGCGCTAGGAGAGGGAACACGACATGACCGCAACGACTGAGACCACGACCGGCGTGGGGCGCGTAGCCCGCGTCACCGGCCCCGTCGTCGACGTGGAGTTCCCCGTCGAGTCCATGCCCGAGCTGTACAACGCGTTGCACGTCGACGTGAACTTCGACCAGGGCGAGGAGGGTGGCGGAAGCCGCACCCTGACCCTCGAGGTCGCCCAGCACATCGGCGACAACATGGTCCGCGCCATCTCGATGCAGCCGACCGACGGCCTGGTCCGTGGCGCCGACGTGCGCGACACCGGCGACTCGATCACGGTCCCCGTGGGCGACGTCACCAAGGGCCATGTGTGGAACACGCTGGGCATCCCGCTCGACGTGCCGGAGTCGTCGCTCGACATCACCGAGCGCTGGAGCATCCACCGCCAGCCGCCGGCCTTCGACCAGCTCGAGTCCAAGACCGAGGTCTTCTGGAC
>JBAQXA010000227.1:0-4372 GCA_049299195.1 Nocardioides sp. | reverse complement strand
GAATAGTCGGCCCAGTCGTCGCCCTCGGGGCAACGGCTCGCGAGCGGCACGCCGGTCTCGGCCTCGAAGACCTGCTCGGAGTCGCCATTCGCCCGCTGGAGCACGACCTGCACGCGCGCTGTCTGCTGGCTCAGGTCCACCCGACGAAGGAAGGCCCAGCCCGCGATGAGTACGCCGCCGGCGGCGGCCTCGATCCGCTCGACGGTGTGCGTGATCTGCAGCTGATCGGGGTGCAGCAAGAAGAGCTCGTCGGGCAGTTCGGGGTCGCCGAAGAAGGGGTACTTGACCAGCAACCCGTCGGGGCGCAACTCGGTGGGAAAGCTCCCGTTAGGCCGCAACCCGCCCTGCCGGACGAACTCTTGTAGGTCGTCGCGGCGGTTGGTGCGGGCCAGCTCGAGCGCGACCCGGTTGTTGGCCGGTGCCCGCTCCCAGAGCTCGGCGGGCGCCGAGGTGACCAGCTCCTCGACCACGGTTTGCAGCAGCGTCCAGAACTCGTCGTTCTCGGTGCCGCCGCTGCGGAAATACCAGTTGAAGTGGGCATCGAAGAGGGTCTGCAGCCACGCCTGCCGGACGGTTTCATCGACCCCCGCGAGCGCGTCTTGGGTCGCGCGCCAGGCCGCGACCCGGTCGCGGAGATCCTTGACCGTGCCGGTCTGCTGGGAGATCGATGAGCGGTCATCGCGGGCCCGATAGCGATAGACGATGTCGGGGATGACGTCGACGCTGCGGGCGGCGAGGTAAAGCTGGGTGATGATCGGCTGATCCTCATAGGCGACCCCCTCGCGGAACCACAGCCCCTGAGCGGTGAAGAAGTCCCGCCTAAAGAGCTTGTTCCACGTGTAGAGGTTGCGCAGCATCGGCAAGAACTCGTGCACGTTGGTGCGCGGCCGCCGGTGGGTGTGCACGGCGTCGACCCAGGTCGGTGCCCACCAGCCAGCGCTGTCGAAGCGCTGCACGGAGCCGACCACGATGTCGGAGCCAGTCTCCAGCGCCGAGGCGAGCAGAGCGGCGAGCGCCCCCGGCATCAACTCGTCATCGGAGTCGATGAAGGTCAAGAACTGCCCCCGCGCCTCGCGGACCCCGGTGTTGCGGGCGGCGCCGAGGCCGCCATTGGGGCGCGTGACGATGCGGAACCGGGCATCGGCGGCCGCGAACCGCTCGGCGATAGCCCGCGACCCATCCGGGGAGCCGTCGTCGATGAGCAGCACCTCGATGTTGCGCACCGATTGGTCGAGGATGCTCCGCAGGCACTCCTCGAAGTAGGCCTCCACGTTGTAGAACGGGACGATCACGCTGATCTGGGGCCGGATCAGCCGCCGACCCAGGCCGGACTTCAGCGCCCGATCGCGCAACCGGACGGCCGTTCGCCGGGCCGTATGGCGCACGCGGGAGACGACCGGAACCGACACGGTCGTCATCTTCTCAACCGACGATCCAGTCGACCAATCGCGCGGCCGCGTGGCCGTCCTGCTGGGCGTTGAAGCGGGCGTTGAACGCGCTCAGCTCGTCGGCGTATGCCGCCGCGAGGCCAACGGGATCTCGCAACGCGTCGACGACCGCGCCAGACGAGTCGAGCAGCGGGCCGGGCGCGGACTCGGTGAAGGGGTAGAGGAAGCCGCGACTGGTGCCGGCGTAGGACTCAAGGTCGGGAACTAAGAAGATCATCGGCCGACCGGTGAGGGCGAAGTCGAAGCGCAGCGAGGAGTAGTCGAGGACCGCGACATCGGCCGCCGCAATCAGGTGGTTGATCTCGGGATAGCCCGTGACATCGATGATCTGCGCGGTCCCCCGCCCCGAGCCACCAGCACCCGCACCATCAGCACCTGGGCCACCCGCACCGGCCCCACCCGCACCTGGCGGTTGGTGGAAGCGGTGGCCCCGCAGCAGCAGGGCATACCCCGCCCCCAGCTCCGCCGCGGCCGCCTGCACGTCGAGATGACTCACCAACGGTGCGGCCCGGAAGTTGGTCGCCTGATCATCACGCCAGGTCGGCGCGTAGAGCACGACCGTCTGGCCGTCGGCCAGGCCCAGGCGGTGCCGCGCAGCCTGGCGGAGCTCCGCACCCGCGTTGATGAGCTCGTCGTCTCGCGGGTAGCCCCGATTGAGGATCGGCCCCTCGTAGGCGTACTGCTCGCGGTAGTAGCGGTCCATCGAGGGTTCGGGTGTCACCAGCAGCGACCACTGGGCCGACGTCTGCTCCAGCATTCGGGTCAGCCGGGAGGGCGACATGTTCTTGGCGCGCCATAGATCCAGGCCCATGGACTTCGACGGGTAGCCGTGGAAGGTCTGCACGACCCACTGCTCGGTGCCGCGCCTAAACCAGCGCTCCATCTCCACGTTGGTGACGACCGTTCCGGCCGTGACCAGGGCCTCGTGCCAGGCCCGCGACTGACGCAGTACCGGCTCGCTGCCGGCGGGTGCGAGCACGGAGTGGTCGGCCACCACCCAGAGACACCGGTGGCCGGAGCCTCGACGCCGCAACTCCGCCAGCACCGCGCGCGGGGAGTCGGTCTCGCCCGCGCCGGCATAGGAGTTGAAGAGCACGAGGGCCGGGTCGGCCGGACGCGACGAGAGCGCGTAGTCCGCCCGCAGCTGCCGTTGAGCAAGCGGGCCGAGCTCGTCATCGGCGAGCGGAGGGCGCAACCGCAGCAACAACTGCTCGCGGAGGCCGCGCAGCAACTCGATGCGGTGGATGCCCGTCAGCCGCTCCTCGGGGGTCGCCGCGGCCAGGCCGTCGGTGAGACCGACTTCGCCCTCCTGGGCTCCAGCCCTCCAGACGAGATGCCAGGTGCCGACGGGCAGCGCCCGCTCACCGAGCGACCAGGGGTCCTCCCGCCAGTCGAACACGACCTCAAACGCACCCGGACCGGCCACGTTTACGCGTCCCGCGACGCGACGCGCTCCGCTGCGGAGCTCCACCCCATCCAGGGCGTGCCGCGATGTGCCGGAGACGACGAGAGAGGCGTTGGTCACCACCTCGTGGGCCACCACGTCTTGAGGGTTAGGGCGCGGCTCGGGCGCCTCGCCCGGGCGATAGGTCACCCCAGTCCCCGGCTCGAAGCTCAACCTGCCGCCCAGATCGAGCCGCGCCAGCGTGCCGGCCGAGCCACGCGCTTCACGACTGGTGACGGGGCCAGCACACTCCACCCCTGCCGCGAGGACGCGCACGTCGAGCCGCCAGACCCCCGGGTAGTCCAGCGCGGTCGGGTCGAGGCGGACTTCCACCGCGCCTTCGGCCTGGGATTCGTGGTCGCGGCGGAAGTGTCGCGAGGCGGCCGCGTCGGGCGTTGCGCTCACGCCGAGCGGGATCCAGCGGCCGCTCTCGTGCACCATGACGGCGCTGACCGACGGCGGATAGCGCGCGAAGTCCACCCCCGCGAGAGCCGGCCAGACGGTCAGCGTGACGCCCGCCTCGCTCCGTCGGACCCGCTGGAGATGTGCTTGCACCTGCGGGCGGACTTCGACGATCTCGTCAGGCACGTCCTGCGTGCCGACGTCGAGCAGGATGCGGCCACCCGCGACCCGCGTCGGCAGCTGCCCCTCGGCATACCACTGCTCGGCGGTGAGCCGACTCATCTCGTCGCGGCGTCCGGCTCCAACCAGCCACCAGCGCAGCCGGTCGTATGCCGTCAGCTCGGCCAACCCCGCAAGCGGCAGGTCAGCCACCACCTCGTCCAAGCCCGCGAGGTCGGTGGCTCGCTCCAAGTCATCGAGAAACGCCGGGCCGACCTCCGCCAAGAACGCACCCAGCCAGGGAGCCTCCCGACAGGCGCCGAGGGCGCGCACGAAGGCGGGCAGCTCCGCCACCACATCAGGGGTCGTCCCGAACGGCACCGGCCAGGGCGTCGCCTGCTCGCGCAGCCAACTCGCCCCCGCACGCTGGTCCGGTGGGCCGGAGTCGACGGGCAAGGCGGCCTCGGCGAAGCGTCCGTGGGAGGGGTCGAACTCCGGCACACCGTCGGGGGTCCAGACGTAGGAGGCCAGCCGGTGAGCCGGTCCATGCCGTTGACAGGTCTGCCCCGGGGGAATCCAGGTCAGCCCGCTGAGCGCGCTCGGATCGAGCAGGTCCCCCGCTTCGAGAAAGACCAGCAGGTCGGCGGAAGCTCCACGCTGGGTCGTTGGCCAGGCGGCGTTGCGCGCCGTGTTGGCGTTGGCCGCGGGAGCCAGGACTGTGACCCGCGGGGCGTCGAACGAGTCCGCGTGGTCTCCCCACGGGGCGAGGAGCACCTGCTGAGCACCCGCCAGCCCACTGAGGGTTGCGTTAAGCCGGCCCTCTTGGCCGGGCCCCACCGTGACGATGACGGCAACGCGCGGCCGGCGGAAGGCGCGCCGCCAACGACCCACTAGGCGTGCTTGCGCACCGGCCCGGACG
>JBAQXA010000226.1:0-5101 GCA_049299195.1 Nocardioides sp. | reverse complement strand
GGCCCCGTGGGACTCGAACCCACAACCAACGGATTAAAAGTCCGCTGCTCTACCCATTGAGCTAGAGGCCCGCACCGAGGGCGCAGAACGGCCTCGGGCAGCCCAAGTATCGCAGCGGCGTCGGTCTCGCGCGAACTCAAGTCAGGGCCCGGTTAGGGCGGGTGGCGGAGCTGCGGTTTGCTGGCCTCAGTGCCGTCCATCCGCCCTTGGGCGGTGAACGGAGGGGGTCAAGTCGATGACATTGCCCCAACAATGCCTCACCGAAGCTTGGCAGTGCGGCATCTGTTGGTATGGTCATAGCGCAACAGATGCAAGTTCCAGCAGGTTGACGCCAGCGGGGTTTGTGATCCAACGGCGTTTGTTCTTCGTGAGCCACACGAGAGTCGCAGCGACGTGTCACCGCATCTGGTGTGGGCCGTCGATCCTGACGGCTCCCGCCCACAGAATGAGGAGTAACGAGCAGATGGCTCAGGGCAACGTTAAGTGGTTCAACGCGGAGAAGGGCTACGGCTTCATCGCGCAAGAGGACGGCGGCGACGACGTGTTCGTCCACTGGTCGGCAATTCAGGGCTCGGGTTACAAGTCCCTGGAAGAGAACCAGAAGGTCGAGTTCGACGTCACCCAGGGCCCCAAGGGCCCCCAGGCGGAGAACGTGCATCCCCTCTGACCAACACACACTGACCGTTTCGCACGGTCTGTGAGCCAGGACCCCACCGTTCGGTGGGGTCCTGTTGCATTTCAGGGCTGCTGAGCAGGGCCATGGCCGCGGGAGGCCAGGCCAGGAGTGCGGCCCGACTGGTCCATTGGGGTTGTCTGGACCGCCAGCGATCGGGCCATGCCGCGTGGCTCTCGACGAAGTCGGTGATGGTCCCTTGGAACTATTTGTTTTCGATGTCCCCGTATTGGAGTCCGCAGGAGGCACACTGGGCACACGGGCCCGGCGGTCCGCCACGATTCCGCATGACGACTTGAGGGGAAGGAGGAGGCATGGCCGATCAGTTTGATGTGTCGCTGGAAGACCTCGACCTCCTCGGCGAGGTCGAGTTGACCACCAACCTCATCATTGCCGCGAGCGAAGTCGACCGCCCCCTCACCGACGCCGAGATCGACGACATCTTGGGCATCGTCCCCGACCCGCGAAAGCCGATCGACGGCGACTAACCGCCAGACAGCGTCGTGTGCCCAGTCCTGGCCGGCCAAAGTTTTACCGTTCGGTGGTTTCTAAATCGAGCAAAACCACACGAACCACCGGCACTGCGTGTTAGAAACCAGGCACGCCCCCGCCCCGCAGAGCAGTCTGCCGGTCGGCCCCCGAAGGGAACCTGGATGAATCGCTCAATTTCTGTTTCCACACGGCTGGCCGCGTTGGCCACCGCTACCGCGGGACTGGTCGTCCCGCTCACACTCTCACCGGCGCAGGCCGCGAATGCTGATGTGGTGATCAGCGAACTGATGTATCAGGCATCCAGCGAGTTGGACTCTGATGAGTTCCTCGAGATCACCAACACCGGTGCGGAGCCGGTCGACATCTCCGGATGGTGTTTCGGAGGAATCACCTTCTGCTTCCCCGCGGCCACGACGATCGGCGCCGGGCAAGCCTTGGTGGTCTCCCCCGATGCAGCCCGGACCCAATCCGTCTACGGTGCGGCCTCCGCTGGCACCTACACCGGGTCACTCAAGAACTCCGGGGAGACGATCTCCCTCAAAGATGCAGCCAATGCCACGGTCGACTCGGTGAGCTATCTCGATGTTGCCCCCTGGCCGGTGCTTCCCGACGGTTTGGGCCCCTCGCTGGAGTTGATCGACGCCAGCGCCGACAACTCGCTCCCTCGAAACTGGGCCGCGGCCACCAACACGCCCGGGCACTCAGCCCGAGCCGCCAACTCCGTCGCCGGAGCCCTGGGGCCTGACCTCACGGCCGTTACCGGGCCGACCACACGTCCGGCCGCCAACACCCCCATCACCATTTCGGCCACCGTCAACGGAGCAGCCGACACCGTCACGCTCTTCTACCGCGTCGGGTTCGCTGCCGAACAGTCCCTCCCGATGACCGGAGACAACGGCACCTACACCGCCCAGATCCCGGGAGTTTCGGCCGGGGCACTGGTGCGCTACCGAGTGGCCGCGCAAGGTGGCGGTGGCACCACATCACTCCCGCGAACCGACGACTCGATGCCCTACCAAGGCGTCGTCGCCGCGCATGGCGTGACCTCCCAGATTCCCATCTTCGAGTGGTTCATGGACCCCGCCGACTATGCCGCGGTGACCGCGCGCCCGACCGCACAGATCCGGCGGCGCGCCATCTTGGCCTACGACGGAGTCGTGTGGGACAACATCATGGCCTCCATCAAGGGACAGAGCACGCAGACGTCCCCCAAGCCGAGTTGGAAGCTGGAGTTCCCGCACAACCACGACTTCACGATGCCGGGCCTCATCGAGCCCGTCGATGAGTTCGCGCTCCAGGCCGACTGGAGCGATCGCGCCCGCGGCAAGGCTTACCTGTCGTGGGAAGTGGCCCGGCTAGCCAAGCTGGCCAACATGCAGATGTTCCCCATCAGGGTGCAACGCAACGGAGCCTTCCAGGGCCTGTACAAGTTCCAGGAACAGTTCGACGGCACCTGGCGCGACCGCGAGGGTCGCGGAGACGATGAGGTCTATAAGGCGAGCTCGGGGGCCTTCGTCACCAGTCGCGCGCTGTTTGAGAATCGCTTTGAAAAGAAGGAAGGCGACCCGCTCGACTACCGCAACCTCGAAGAACTCCTGGACGCCGTCATTCCCGAGGGGCAAAACGCCCGCGACTTCCTGCGCGCGAATGCGGATATCCCTGAGCTGATCAACTACGCCGTATTTGTCTCAGTGGTTCGCCACGTCGATTCCAGCCAGAAGAACTTCTACCTGGCCCGCGAGTCACGCAGCCAGCGCTGGGAGATGTTCCCCTGGGACCAGGACCTGACGTGGGGAGGCGTCTGCTGCGGCGTGACCAGCACTTTTGTCACTCCCGCAGAGCCGGGCGACCAAACCAACGTGCTGTTGCGTGTGTTGCTGTCCGAACCACAGTGGCGGGAAATGTACTTCCGCCGACTGCGCACCGTCGTCGACCAGGTCTATCCGGCCGGAACCCTCGAGGGCTGGTACGACGCCAAGTTCAGCCCCGCGGCGGCCGACTCCAACCTCGACTTCGCCACGTGGCCCTACAGCCGCACCTACACCTACAACGGCTCCCGCACCTCGCTGTTCAACCAACTGGCCGCCCGTCGCGCAATCTTTGCCAACGACGTCCGGGTTCCGGCTGCACAGGGCGCGGCTCCGACGGTGGTCATCTCCGAGATCGCCGCCTCCCCCGCTGCCGGGGCGACCGCGCAGTTCGTGGAGTTGGCCAACCCGTCGACGTCCACAGCCGTTGACATCTCCGGCTGGCAGCTGTCGGGCGCGGTCTCGGCCACGCTCCAGCAAGGCTTGGTGATTCCCCCGGCGAGCTCGATCTCCATCGTGGCGAACGATCCGGCGTTCCGCTCCGCCTACAGCTCTCAGATCCTGGTGGGCGATCGGTTCACCGGCACGCTTGCCTCGACCGGCACGATCACCCTCAGCCGACTCGATGCCAGCGTCGCCGACTCGGTGGCCTTTGGCGGCGACGGCTGGCCGGTTCCCGCTGCCGGGGAGACCCTCGAGCTGTCCGATCTCAACGCGGACAACGGCGACCCGGTCGCTTGGGGTCTCTCGGCCCGGCCGGGTGGCTCGCCCAGTGCGGCCAACGGTGCGGCTGACACCGCCACCGCGCCGGGAGCACCGCAGCCGCGGCCCAGCGTCCCCGGTGACACACAGGTGATCGTGAACTGGCGAGCGCCGTTCCGTGACGGAGGAGCGGCCATCACGGCCTATGTCGTGCAGGCCCGCAACTCGGGCGGTCAAGCTGTCGGCTCCCCCGTGCAGGTGGCCGGCTCAGCGCGCACCGCAACCGTGACCGGACTGCCAAACAACCAGGCTCTGACGTTCGCCATCCAGGCGATCAACCGGGTCGGCACCGGCGCGACGGGAACGACCTCTGCGGTCACGCCCGCCGCCGGGCTCACTGCCCCGGGGAGCCCGATCATCGCGACCGCGACGACGGGAGCCTCTGGCGGGTTGAACACCGTCGTCGCCCGCTGGAACTCGCCCTCGACCACGGGCGGTTCACCCATCACCGGCTACCGCGCCTACGCCATGCGGATGAGTTCAGCTTCGGCGTCGGCATACGTCGTCGAGACGCTGGTCTCCCCCATCGTCACGGCCTCGAAGAGGAGCTTTGAGTTCGAGGCCGAAGAGGGCTACTGGCGCTTCGAGGTGGTCGCGGTCAATGCCGTGGGTACGTCGGCTCGCTCGGCACGATCGAACGCCATCCAGCCCCAGTAGCACGAGCGGAACAGGGGCCATCGACGGCTGATCGGTCCCAAGCAGTAGCCCGCGCTTACCAGCGTCGGCGAGCAGCAAGGACGAGGCGCCCATCGGATTTCCGGTGGGCGCCTCGTCGTCTTGGTGGTGTCGGCAGGTGGCCAGCTTGCCGCCACCGCTAGGGGTCCTCCTGGACGACGGGAAGAGTCCCTCCTCGCGCTCACTCATCGCACTCGGTATCGCTGCTGACGAAGCCGAGAGCCGCTGCTGACGAACCGGGTGTCGCTGCACAACGACCTCTTCGTCATCGACGAGCTCGGGGTTCGGAGCCGTAGGCAACAGGGTCATTGACGCCACCGCCCGGTCAGCGAGGCAGGCGGGGGAGCTCCCGGTCGGGGAGCATCAGGCGGGGATCAGCGCGACAGGCGCAGAAAGCTAAGCGGGCCGCCCACCGGAGACCCGGTGAGCGGCCCGCTGTTGCTCAGATGCCGTTAGCGGCAGGTGGTGACCGACTTGACGCTCAGCATGCCGGAGCGCGCCTTGCGGATCGGCTTGCGGAAGCTCTGCGTCTTGATGGTCCAGGCGCGGCTGCCGACCTTGGCGCCGGCCTTCACCTTCTTGACCTGCACGGTGAACTTCAGCGAGCGGGCCGAGGTGCCGGCGTAGCAGGAGGTGGCCTTCTTCATGGCTGCGGCAACCTTCGCGCTGACCTTCTGGCCGACCTTCTTGC
>JBAQXA010000225.1:0-2970 GCA_049299195.1 Nocardioides sp. | reverse complement strand
GGGATGTGGGTGTTGATCCAGACCACGCCGAAGTCGAGCGCCTTGGCCATCCGCATCGCCCGGCCGTGATCGCGCGTCCACACCGAGGAGGACAGGCCGAAGTCGACGCCATTGGCCATCCGGATCGCCTCGGCCTCGTCGGTGAACTTCTGCACGGTGATCACCGGTCCGAAGATCTCGGTCTGAATCTGCTCATCGTCTTGGCGCAGCCCGGAGAGCACCGTCGGCTCATAGAAGTAGCCGCTCTCCCCCTGCCGCGCGCCCCCCGCCTCAACCACGGCGTGATCGGGCAGCCGGTCGACCATCCCGGTGACGTGTGCGAGCTGGCTGGCGTTGTTGAGCGGGCCGTAGAGGACCCCGTCTTCATCCGGCATCCCCGTGCGGGTGTTGCGCGCCTGCTCGGCAAGTGCCGCGACGAACTCGTCGTAGACCCCCGGCCCGGCGAGCACGCGCGTCGCCGCCGTGCAGTCTTGGCCGGCGTTGAAGTAGCCCGCGCCCGCGATGCCCTCTGCTGCCCGGGCGATGTCGGCGTCGTCGAAGACCACGACAGGTGCTTTGCCGCCGAGCTCCAGGTGGACCCGCTTGAGCTGCGCGGCCGCGGACTTGGCGACCTCCATGCCGGCTCGGACCGATCCCGTAATCGCGACCAACTGCGGGATGGGGTGCTCCACGACGGCCCGGCCGGTCTCCCGGTTGCCGGTGACCACATTGAGCACGCCCGGGGGCAAGAACTCCTGGCACAGCTCAGCCAGCAACACCGACGACGCGGGCGTCGTGTCGCTCGGCTTGAGGACCAACGTGTTGCCGGCTGCCAGCGCCGGAGCGATCTTCCAGATCATCATCATGAGCGGGTAGTTCCACGGCGTCACCTGCCCCACGACGCCGATGGGTTCGCGGCGAATGATCGAGGTGTGATCGGCGAGGTACTCCCCCGACGACTTGCCCTCCAAGACGCGCGCCGCGCCGGCAAAGAAGCGCAGCTGGTCGATACACGGCGGCAACTCCTCATCGATGGTGAAGCCGATCGGCTTGCCGGTGTCCTTGGACTCCACGTCGACGAACTCGCGCGAGCGACGCTCCAGTTCGTCGGCGATCTTGAGCATCGCGAACTGCCGATCCTTGGGCGTGGTGTTGCCCCACGTCTCGAAGGCGTCCGCCGCCGCGCGGTAGGCGCGGTCGACGTCTTCTGCCGTCGACTGCTGCGCCTGGGCGTAGGTCTGGCCCGTGGTCGGATCGACGACGTCGTACGTCGCTCCATCGACCGCGGCCACGGACTCGCCATTGATCACATTGAGGAAGGTCTGCTCAGCCATGGGCTGGACACTAGTTGGCCCACTTCCCTCTCGCCACTGCGGCATGCCGCCACAGCGCGCGCCGAGTCCACGGCAGGATGGAGAGATGCAGCGCGCCCGTCACCTGACCACCCGTGCTCGGGTCGCACTCCTGGCCGCAATCCTCGCCCTGCTGGCGCTGCTCCCCTGGCTCATGCTGCACGGACATCTCGCCGCCGCCCTGGGCCTGTTGACCGGCCTGGTGCTGCTCGCCTGCTGGTTGGCGACGCACGAGTGGCGCGTGGGCCGCCGCCCGGTCGCCGCCCTCCTCGTCGTGGGCGCGGTCGCCACCATCGCCACCGTCGGGTGGTATGCCGCTCGCCTCAACTCCCGACTCGACGACATCAGCCGGGTCGACAACGGGGCTCTGAGCAAGGGTGAGCGTCCGGATCCGGCGCCGGTTGAGGCCGTCAACATCTTGCTGCTCGGCTCCGATGGCCGCCGCGCAGCACCCGGACAGCTCGATCTCGCCGGCCAACTCGCGAGCGGCACCTGGGTGCCGGACCGGTTCAACAGCGACTCGATCATGGTGCTGCATCTGCCGGCGAGCCGTAAGCGCGCCGAGGTGGTGTCGATCCCGCGTGACTTCTATGTGCCGATCGTCGATGCGGAGGGCGTCACCCATCCGGCCGACAAGATCAACCAGGCCTTCGCCGACTACGGCCCCTACGGCACGCTGCGCACGATCGAGACGCTCGCCGACCTGCGCATCGACCACCTCGCGATCATCGACTTCCAGGGGTTCCGCGACCTGACGACAGCGGTCGGCGGGGTGCGCGTCTTCGTCCCGGAGACGATCGTCGACACCTACCAAGACGTCACCTGGGAGCGTGGCTGGACGACCCTTCGGGGCGATCGAGCCCTGCAATATGTGCGCACCCGGCACGGACTGGCCCAAGGCGACTTCGATCGCGCCCGTCGGCAGCAGAACTTCCTGCGGGCCCTGATGGCCAAGGTCCTCGCCGACGGCACGCTCGGCAACCCGGCTCGTCTCGACGCCACCCTCGCCGCGATCACCGACAACCTGACGGTCGACTCGGCGTGGAGCAACCAGGAGATCCGCGGACTGGTGTTGAGCCTGCGCGGGTTGTCGATGGACAAGGTCCGGTTCGTGACCCTGCCGCTCGACCACTACGAGACCCTCCCCGAGGTCGGGGCCGTCAACATCCTCGACCCGGTCCGGGCCCGGGAGCTGTTCGAATCGCTGGCGCAGGACCGCATCGCCCGCTACCTCAAACGTCACCCCGAGGATGAGTTGCAGGCCCCCGAGGATGTCTCCTGAGCCGTTTCGCGCGGCCCGGCCACGCGGCATACGACACGGTGGGCGGCAACGGAATCCGTATATTTTTGCGAGTTTGACTTCCGTTTTCCCTTGCCTAAGCGGGCTAACACGCGTCAAGATGGCAAGACATCCCAACGAAGAGGCTGGCCATGACTGACCTGAATCAGATCCGCGACGCCGTCGCTCACGAGGCGCTGCAAGAGAAGGCACGCGACCACCTCTGGTTGCACTTCTCGCGGCACTCGGCCTACGAGAGCGGCGAAATGCCCGTGATCGTGCGTGGCGTAGGCGCCTACATCTACGACAGCCACGGCAAGCGCTACCTCGACGGCCTGGCCGGGCTCTTCGTCAACCAGC
>JBAQXA010000224.1:0-2362 GCA_049299195.1 Nocardioides sp. | reverse complement strand
ATACCCCTAGAGCGGAGGAGGGCGCGGAAGTGTTACAGACGCAGCTTCCGCGCCCGGGCCCAGTCCCAGTCCGGGTCCGAGTCCGGCCGCGCAACAGCTACGGCGTGATCAACCCCTGCGTGCTCGGCTGGAACGGGTTGAGGCCGTTGTCGATGGCGTACTGCTGGAGGTAGCCCTCGCGGCCGAGCACCTTGACGCGCTCGGCGATCTTGGCTGCCTCGGCCTTCTCCACGGCCACCTGAGCCTGCGCGGCCTTGACCTTCGCGGCGGCTTCGGCCTCGGCGGCCTTGGCCTGCGCAACGGCCTCCTGCTGCTTGACCAGCGCGTCCTTGATCTCCTGCGGGGGCTCCGGCTTCTGCAGGGTGATCGCGAAGTTGTCGAAGAACTCGGTGTCACCGTCGGTCTGGCGGTTGACCAGCCCTGGCAGCTGGCTCAGGACGTCGGACTCCCAGGCTGCCTTCTTGCTCGGGTCAGTGTAGAGCTCGGAGTAGGTGTAGGCCTGACCGGCGCGGTCGATCGCGGTGTCGAGAGGCCGGGCGATATAGACGCTCAGCATCTGCCGCCAGCCCTCGGAGCGCATGCCGTCTTCGGTCATGTAGGCCTGGTAGCGGTTGCCGATCAGCTCGTGGAAGCGCTGCAGGGTGCCCCCGGCATACGACCGTCCGTCGATGGTCTCCTTGGAGCAACTGGTGTTGAGCAGGAAGTTGGCCACGCCCTCCACGCGCATCTCGATGCCGTCCTTGGTGACGAAGGTGATCGGCTCACCGTCGCCCGAGGGGCCGGAGAAGACGTAGTTGGTCTGGCTGGACGGGTAGGAGAAGTGCTTGTCGCCGGGGCCGTCGAACGTGCGCTTGGAGGACGCGATGCAGTCGGAGAACTTGGTGGAGGTGAAGGAGCCGCCCTTGTAGTGCAGGGCCACCTGGTCGGGCCCGGTCGACACCGTCGAGGGCCCAAACGCGCCCAGCGTCAGCGCGCCGGCCACGACCGCCAGGATCAGGCCGCCGCAGCCCAAGGCGAGCTTCTTGCCAGCGGGCGGGACCTCCGCCGTGGTCACGTTGTTCCTATTGAGCTTGGGCAGTGCCATGTCGTCCTCGTCTCAGGGATTTCTGGTTTCGGTTCAGGGTCTGCAAGTCAGGTTTGGGAGTCAGGGGGCGTCGGGGCGCTGGCCCCGCTCGAAGGCGCGGATGTCGTCGATGATGATCGTCGCGAGGTTTGAGTCGAGCTCGCGGTGATCCCAGGCGGTCTGCTTGAGGTCATCGACGAGCGCGCGCAACGCGATGTTGTCGGCCTCGTTCCGCCCCGCCATCAACTCCGCCGGCGTACGCCGCGCAGTGACGCCCAGCCTGTTGTAGAGGTACAAGATGATCGCCGCCTCCAGCAGCGCGAGCATCCCCAGAGCAAACACAATGGGCGCCATCAGGTCGGCTCCTTCCCCCGGCAGCTACGACGCGCTCATCCTCACACGTTCGAACACCTCAAACGCCTCTACCCCTGGCAAAGTGCCCCCGACGGCTCACACGATGCGCCCCCCGGCGCCGCCCTACTGCCGATGGGGCGATTCAGGCGAAGGCTCTGAGTCGCCGGACCACATGAGGCGCGTGCGCTCCCGCTGCGCCGCCCGGGCCGCCGGCACAACATCGCCAGAGCAGACACATGCGCCGCAGGTCAGCCTCGCCTGATTGGCGAGCAGCGGGTCGTACTGCCACGCCTTGTCGCTGGCGCGAGGTGCTCCGCCCGCGGTGCGAAGCCACGGTGTATCCGTTGGTCAACAGCCAGGCGATCGTTTCCGGCGCAGTCGTATCGTCACCCTGTGTCCCGTCCCTTTCGCGTCTGCCTGAAGCTTCTGCCCACGTTCGCAGCGGTCGTCCTCGTCGTGGGCTGCGGAGTCCCATACGGCGCAAACTTCGACTACCCCGAGGCGCCACCGACTCCCGGATTCGGGTCCGTCGTGGCTCACGCTGACGGAATCGACGACGATGACCCCATGCGTGGGCGGGAGATCCTGATTGACATCGGCACCGCCAAGCCTGAGGAACTCGTGGCGTTCTACCGCGCGCGGTTCCCAGACGACGCCGGTTGGAAGCAGGGGACGGACGATCCCGATGTCGGCGGCGGGGAGATTCTCTGCCTGGTTAATCATTCGGACAGTCGCTACGACGAGTACCTGGAGATCTTCAAGTACGTCAGTGGATCCCGTTCAGGGGGACCGGGTCGCTACATCGTGTCCCTCAGTCGGCTGCACGCGGACTCAGAGTCGGGTAAGCGCACAGTCAGCCGTTGTGGGCTTGCCAGCATCTGGTTCCCCAGCAACCTGTAGCCCGCGTCGGACTGGCGACGCGTCCGGGATGATGCCGCGGTGACT
>JBAQXA010000223.1:0-11314 GCA_049299195.1 Nocardioides sp. | reverse complement strand
ACCCACCACCACGAAGGTCAGTAGGCCGTCGTTCGGCAGACCCTTGGCCGCGGCGATCTCGGCCAACTCGAAGGCCCCGAAGATGCGGCCGCGCAGCTCCAGAGCGTCGTCGACGCTCTTCATGCCGGGGGCGTTGAAGGCGAAGTGGTCGTTGCCGAAGTACGTCGTATTGGCGCCCGCCGCCACGATCAACGTGTCGTAGTCGGTGACCACGGTGCGCCGCAGAACTGTGGCGGTGACCTGCTTGGTGGCGAGGTCGATCTTGGTGACCTCGCCCAGGAGGACGGTGGCGTTGTGTTGGTGGCGGAGGATTTCGCGCGTGGCCGGCGCGACCTCGCCTTGGCTCAAGATCCCGGTTGCGACTTGGTAGAGCAGCGGCTGGAAGAGGTGGTGGGTCGTCTTCGCGATGATCGTCACCTCGGCATCCGCGCGTCTCAATGCCTTCGCACCGAAGAGGCCGCCGAAGCCGGAACCGATGATCAGCACCCGATGCCCAGAGTTCATCTACGTATTCTGCCCACCGTCGGAATCGAGCCCGCATTCTCGCGAGCGGCCAGCCGGCCGGGACGGCGTGCTGATTCGCGGTTCCGATCGGTCTCCCCGACGTGCTCCCCGCGCCCCGAGTTGGTTGAATAGACCCATGTCCCGCCCGCTCATCGCAGTGCCTGCTCGCTTCTCCGAAAGCGCCTCGGCGCTGCGCCACCGGGCCATGGTTGGCTCGCGCAACCTGATCTCGCTGATCTACGCCGCCGGAGGCGACCCGCTGCTCGTCCACCCGCATGCACCGGGTGGCGTGGTGAGCGAGGAAGAGGTTGCCGAGCGGCTGAGCTGGGCGCAGGGAATCCTGCTCCCGGGCGGCGGTGACATCTCCGCGCATTGGTCCGGCCAAGACTCCCACCCGTCGCTGTACGACGTCGACGAAGAGCAGGACGCCTTCGATCTCGCGATCGCGCGGGTGGCACTTGCGAAGGGGATCCCGCTGTTTGCGGTCTGCCGGGGCACCCAGATCGTCAACGTGGCGCGCGGTGGCACCCTCGTCCAAGACATGGACGAGCACGACTCCGAGTTGGCCCACCACCGCCACCACGTGCACCACGTGACCATCGACCACAACAACACGCTGGTCGACGCGGCAGGGGAGCGGGTCGAGGTCTCCTGCTACCACCACCAGTGCCTGGACCGCCTCGGGCGAGGCGTGCGCGTGATCGCCCGCTCTGAGGAAGGCGTCGTCGAGGCCGTCGATATCCCCGACTCACCCGGCTACTTCCTCGGCGTGCAGTGGCACCCGGAGGACAACTGGGAGTCCGTCGGCGTGCAACTCGGCGTCATCAAGCAGTTCGTCGACGCCTGCCGCCGCTGACGCGAGCGCTCACTAGCCCCCGAAAGCGCACCAATCCGATTGACTCACGTCCCGCACTCTGAGAGCTTGGCGGGCATGGTCCGGGTCGCCCGTGCAAACGCGGATGACTGGTCCCTGTTACGCGGCGTACGTCTGAGAGCCCTGGCCGATTCTCCCGAGGCCTTCGCGGCGACGCTCGAAGAGGCAGAGCTGGCTGACGAAGCCGCGTGGCGCGAGTGGCCCGAATCCCAGCCTGTGTTCCTAGCCTGCGTTGGGAATGAAGCGGTCGGTATGGGTGGGGTATTCACTGGCCAGGACCCGGCAGTGCATCGGCTCGTGGCGCTCTGGGTGGACCCGGCCCGGCGAGGTTTGGGCGTTGCCACCGCGCTTATGGAAGTGATCGAGGACTGGGCTCGACTCGACGGAGCCGACGTACTTGAACTGTGGGTCGCCGACGGAAACGCGCCGGCTCGGCGTCTCTACGAATCCCGGGGCTATCTCCCCACGGGAAACACCAAACCCTTGCCGAGCAACCCGCAGGAGCGCGAGGCGCGGTACACGCTCGCGCTCGGTTGAGCTCCACACGCTGGTCGACGCGTCGAAAGCTAGCCGCCCTGCTCGGCCGTCTTTACGACGGCACGCAGCGACTCGGTCAGTTGCGTGAGTTCATGGCTGGGGATCCCGGCAACCAAGGCAGCCTCGGCGGCGTTGAACTCGGGAAACAGGTCAACCATCAGCCGACGGCCGGCGGGTGTCAGCGTCAGGGTCACCAGCCGCCGATCCTCCTCGCCACGGGCTCGGTCGATCAGGCCACGCGCCGAGAGTGTCTTGGCGACCCCGGTGAGGGTGGCTTTGGAGATGCCGATGCTCTCGGCGATCCGCCGGGTCTCCATGCCGTCCCAGATCCACAGCAACCACAGCACCAAGAACCCGGTCCACGTCAGATCGTGGGGGCGGAGAACCGAGTTGGTGAGGTGACCGCGCGCAGCATTGGCCGCGCGATAGAGGCTCGAGACCGCCTGCATCGCGGGGAAGTCGAGCGGCAGGTCGCCGACCTTGGCGGCGACGGCGCGCTCGGTCTCGGCGAGCGTGGGTTGGTCGGGCATGAAGCACACCCTAAGGGGATCGTTCGGATACATACGGCTCCTCACGGTGTCGCCGAGATCCTGCGTGCCTCATCCCGAGGCCATGTCCTCGCCCCGGGTCCCAGCCCAGGGTCCAAGTCGGGGCCCTACCCCAGGGGCCCTACCCGAGGGTCTCCAGCGACCGGCCGCCGTTCCACTCCACGCCGACCTGTCGGAAGTAGCCGCCGATGACCTCGTGCACCTCCAGGCGAGCGAGCTCCTCGGTGGGTGACTCAAACAGCCGGAGGTCGGCGTCGCCCTTCCAGGCCTGGCCCGCCTCAAACGACGAGGCGCCCGACTCGATGAGCTCGGCATAGGCGTCACCCTGGCCCTGCATGGCGGGGTAGACGCGGTGGTGGGCCATCTTGTGGCCGTTAACGAAGCCGTTGTGGTCGGACTCTTCGCGCAGCGTCACGACCGCCTCGGCCAAGCGCCGGTCGCCGGCGGCCAACGTGGCGCCGAACATGCCGCCGGGGCCGATCACCGGAGCCGCGTGTGGGAACGGCATGGGCCGGGTCTGCCACATCTGGCCGAGCTTCTTGGGGTAGCCCTGGTGCATGCCGCGGGCGATCGCGAAGTCCTTGTCGACCCAGATGTAGACGCAGCGGGAGTAGACCGTGCCCTTGTAGGAGCAGCGCACCACCACGAACGCTTCCTTATATTGCGAGCGCACCGGATCGAGCAGTTCCTCGCGGCCGGACGAGCACGACTGCCAGTCGGCCCAGATGAGCGCCACCGCACCGGGATCCTCGGGGGCGAGTTCGAGAGGGGCGGGCAATAGTTCAGCCACCCGGGCCGGGTCCGTGCGGTACTCGACGGTGAGGAGATCACCGGAGTAGAACCAAGGCGGCGACGGAATCAACGACGACTGGCCGGTCGCCGTCCGGGGGTAGAAGAAGCCGTGCATCTCCATGGGAACTCCTCACGAATCGTTAGGATCCGTACGATAGCGGGTTCCTCCGGGTCTAGAAACCCTTGCCGGACGGTTGTGTCACCGTTAATGTTCGGACCCAAACGACCCTCATTCCAGCCCCCATGGAGGAACCGGCGCATGGCACACTTCGACACTTCCGGGTTGCAGCCGGCCGCGGACGACCTCGCCGCCCAAGGCATTGACGTCGTCCGACTCGGGTACGCCGACATGATCGGCACCGACCGCGGCCGCGACGTGCTGGTCAGTCGCTTCGCTTCCACTGTCAGCAGTGGTGTGGCCTTCTGTCGCTCGGTCTATGGCACCACCCCGCGCGGTGGCGTCGTCGACATCGAAGGAGGCCTGTCAGCCGGCCTCCCCGACGTGGTCGCCTTCCCGGACCTGGACACGCTTCGACCGATCCCGTGGGAGCCGGGTGTGTCGCACTGCATCGCCAACGTCTACAACCCCGACGGCAGCCCGTCGGCCGAGAGCCCGCGGATGGTGCTCAAGTCGGTGGTGGCGAAGTTCGCCGAACTGGGGATGACACCCATCGTCGGCCCCGAACTCGAGTTCTACGTGCTGGAAGAAAACCCGAAGTCCCCCTCCGGTTGGTCTCGCTACGGCGAAGGCACCGGCAACGTCTACACCTCCGGCCTCAAGGGCGACCCGGAAAACGTGCTGTTGTCCTCGTTGCGCAGCCTCGGCGACTACGGCATCGAGGTCACCGCGGCCAACCACGAGTTCTGCTCCGGCCAGTTCGAGATCAACATGTGGCACGGCCCCGCGCTGGAGGCCGCTGACCGCGCGCACCGCTTCAAGACCGCCGTCAAAGAGTTGGCCCGGATGCGCGGCAAGCTCGCCACCTTCATGGCCAAGCCGTTCAACGACGAGGGGGGCAGTGGCTATCACATGCACTTCTCGTGCTGGTCCAACGACGGGCTCACCCCGCTCTTCGACGACCCCTCCACCGAGGACGGCCTCTCTGCGCTGGCCCGCCACGCCATCGCGGGCATCCTCAAGCACGCCCCGGCCCTGACCGCCGTGGCCAACCCCACGATCAACTCCTTCAAGCGCTTCGGCCCGGACACCTTGGCGCCGTGGCTGATCGACTGGGGCCTGGACAATCGCTCCGCCATGATTCGGATCCCCCCGGAGCGCGGCTCGGCCTCCCGCCTGGAGCTCCGCGTCGGCGATGCCAGCGCGAACTCCTACCTGCTGATCGCCGGCCTGTTGGCCGCGGCATACGTCGGCATCAAGCACGAGTTGGAGCCGCCGCCGGGACTCGTGGGCTACGGCTACGACACGAGCAAGGCCGAGATGCTGCCATCGTCGCTGGGCGAGGCGCTCGATGCGCTGGAGGCCGACGAGGAGTTCAGCGCGGCGCTCGGTGAGCCCTTCGTCAACGCGTTCCTCGTCTACAAGCGCGACGAGATCGCCCGCTTCAACTCCTGGATCACCGACTGGGAGTTCGCCGAGTACACCTACCACCTGTAGTCACCCATCGGTCGTCCCGGCCAGGGATCGCCTGGTCGGAGCGGCCGCGAAACGAAGGAGAAGCTCATGCCCAGGCACGATCCCGTCCCGCTCGCAGAGGTCGACCTCGCCGACATCGACGGGTTTGTCGACCTCCGCGGGTTCGCCCAGCTCGACACGCTGCGTGCCGAAGACCCCGTGCACTGGAACCCCGAGGCCGAGCCCAACCACGGCTTCTGGGCGGTCACTCGCTATGAGGACATCTGGACCGTCGACCGCGATCCAGAGAGCTTCACCTCCGAGCAGTTCGTCAACCTCGAGGAGGTCTCTGCCGAGGATCGCGATGTGCGCCGCTCGATGCTGGAGACCGACGGTGAGCGGCACCATGCGCTGCGGCGTCTGATCCAGCGCGAGTTCACCCCGCGCAACCTGATGAAGAACTACGAAGGATTCCTGCGCGAGCTGACCCGCAACACCATCGACTCGGCCTTCGCCAAGGCCGCCGACAACGGCGGCGAGATCGACTTCGTCGAGGAGATCAGCGCCGACTTCCCGATCAATGTGTTGGCCCGCCTCCTCGACGTCCCGCAGGAGGACACCGCTCAGCTGATCGCCTGGGGCAACGAGTTCGTCGGCAACACCGACCCCGACTTCGCCAAGGTCCTGGCCGACTCGGCGGAGTCCGATGCCTACCGGCACCTGCCCTTCCGGTCGCCGACAGTCCAAGAGGTGTGGGACTACGGCGCCGACCTCAAGGCGCAGCGCCTGGGTGGCGACGGGACCGACTTGGTCTCGATCCTGGCCAACAAGCTCCCCGATGACGGTGTCCCGCTGTCGGAGCGCGACTTCAACATGTACTTCACGCTGCTGGTCATCGCCGGCAACGAGACCACGCGGCACGCCATCTCCAACGCCATGCTCGGCCTCATGGAGCAGCGCGATCAGATGAAGAAGCTCCAAGACGATCCGTCGCTGGTCTCTGGTGCCGTCGAGGAGCTGTTGCGGTGGGCCAGCCCGGTCTATCACTTCCGGCGTACGGCGACCCGCGACGTCGAGCTCGGCGGCAAGACGATCAAGGAGGGCGACAAGGTCGTGATGTGGTTTGCCTCAGGCAACCGCGACGACGCCGCCTTCAGCGATCCCTACTCCATCGATGTGACGCGTCCCAACGTCGACCACATGACCTTCGGCAAGGGCTCTCCGCACCTGTGCCTCGGCAACAACCTGGCGCGCATGGAGATCCGGTTGATGTTCGAAGAGCTGCTGCCGCGGCTCGGCGGCCTTGAGCTGGCCGGCGACGTGAAGCGGGTGCGCTCCAACTTCGTCAACGGCATCAAGGCATTCCCGGTGACGATCAGCCCCGCGGGCTGAGTGACCCCTCCGCGAGTCGAGCGGTGACCGACCCCGGTGCGGGGTCGGTCACGCCCTACGCGAGCCTCAGCAACGACGACCAACTCGCCGTCCTGGCAGGCGTCGCTCGCGCAGCTTTGCCGCACTTTGGCGTGGAGTCGGCCGCGCTCGAGCTGGTGCTCCACGGCTTCAACACGACCTACCGGGTCGACACCGTTGATGGCCGACGCTTCGCGGTGCGGGTCAACACGAACTCGGTCGCGACGGCGGAGATGATCGAGGGCCAGGCCGCCTGGACCCGAGCGTTGGCTGCCGACACGGAGTTGGCGGTGCCCGAGCCGCTCCTTGCGCAGGTGGGGGCGCACTCCGGCTCGGCGGTGGTGCCCATCGAGGCGCCCGAGCATGGCCGCACCTTCTTGGTGACCGTGAACTCCTGGCTCGACGGACCCGACATCGGCGAGCACGTCACCGCCGAGCAGGCGCGGGCGCTCGGCCGCGCGACAGCGATCCTGCACCGGCACGCGAGCAACTGGGACACCGACCAGTTGGTCGGCTGGCCCGTCTTTGACACGCCACTTCTGGGAGACGAGGTGGTGCTGCCGCTGTCGGGCAGCGCCGAGGCTGATGTGCACGCCGAGGCCATGGCGTGCACCCAAGCCGCCTTCGACCGCGTCTATGGCCCGGGCGAGCGCGGCGCGGCGTTGATCCCGCTCCACGCCGATCTCCACGGGGACAACCTCAAGTGGCGCCCCGATCGAGATGTGGATCGCCTCGCGGTCTTCGACTTCGATGACAGCGGCCTCGGCCTGCCGGTGCTCGACCTCGCCATCTCGGCGTACTACCTCCGGCGCCCACATCGTGCGGAGTCGTCCGCGCCCGACGTCGATCTCGAGGGGCACCTCCTCGCGGGGTATGCCGAGGTGTCCCCGCTGCCGTCGATCGATCCCGCCGACTTCGAGGCGTTGGTCGCGTCGCGGCAACTGCTGCTGACCAACGTGGTGCTCGGCAGCTCCACCGCCGAGTGGCGGGAGTGGGCCGCGTCCTACCTCGCCACCTCAACCCGCCGCCTGCAGCGCTGGCTGGCGACCGGCCACTTCACCTTCGCCGCCGACGACTGAGCCGGCGGAGAGTCAGGCTTCCTGCTCGGCCTCCACCATGCGGGCCATGATGCGGGCGACGGCAATGCCGGCGGCGTCAGCGGTCAGGCGCACGCTCCTCGGATCCTGGCCGCCCTCCTCATCGAGGACCGACTGCATGGTCTCGAGGGCGGAGCGCACCCGGGAGTAGTAGCGCTCGAAGATCGGCGCCAAGGCGCCATCGGCACCCGCGGAGCGCGCGAAGTTGCGGCTGACCCGCCAGGCGTGCCGGGTCCGCCGGTTGTCCACCGGGGCCAGCGCGTGGGTGAAGACGAAGCAGGCGTCGCCCTCGGGGCGGCGGACCGTCCAGCGGTCGACCCAGAGGCCGGGGGAGCGGAACTCGCCCTCTTCGACCTGCTCGTAGGTCGCCTCGGGGGCTGCCTCGAGGAGGTCGGCGTGCCAGCGTGCCACCGGCGCGGGCGGGAAAGTGCGCGAGAAGCTCACCGTGGTCTCCGAGACCCGCACCTGAAGTGGCGGCGGCGTCGTGAAGAGCGCGGGCGGCGCGATCTCGGGGTCGACCAACGCGACGTGGGTGATGTCGGCGAAGTTGTCGTGCATGAGCCGCAGGCCGGCCGCGGTCTCCCACTCGCCGCCGATGGTGTGCCAGTCGGGATCACGGAGCAGGGCGGTGTCGGGGGTCGGCCGGAGCGCGGCCAGCGCGGCAGCGCCGGCCCAGACCCAGATGAAGCTGCCGTCCTCATGCACCGGGTAGGCGGCGACGCGTGCTTCGAAGGGCACCGCGGACTGGGTGGGGACGGCGACGCAGCGCCCGTCGGGGGCATAGCGGAAGCCGGTGTAGGCCGCGATGATGTCGTCGCCTTCGACGCGGCCCGTGCTCAGCGGGACCGGTCGGTGGGCACAGCGATCGGCCAACGCCACCGCGGCGCCCGAAGCCGTGCGATAGAGCACGAGCCCCTGGCCGAGGAGTCGGCGGGCCACCGGCTCGCGGCCGACCTCGTGGGCTGCCGCGACGGCGTACCAAGAGTTGGTCGGGATCGGGTCGGCATCGTGCAGTGCGTTCATCCTCATCGTCGGCTCCTCACGCGTCCAAGACCAGTCGCGCCGACTTCGCGCGGGAGACGCACACCATCATGCAGTCGTTGGCCTCTTGCTCGTCCTCGTCGAGGATCGAGTCTCGGTGATCGACCTCGCCCTCGAGCACCTCGGTCTCACATGTCCCGCAGATGCCCTCAAGGCACGAGCCCAGGACGGGCACGCCCGCGGTCCGCATGGCGTCGAACAACGTCTCGGTGGCGCCGACCGTGATCGTCGTGCCTGAGCGAGACAAGACCACCTCGAAGGCGGTGTCTGAGCCGGTGTCGATCTCCTTGGCGGCGAAGCGCTCCAGGTGGAGCGCGCCACTGGGCCAGCCCGCGCCGTCGGCGGAAACCCCTGCCTCCATCGCGGCCAAGAGCGGCTCGGGTCCGCAGGTATAGATCTGCGTGCCGGGCGCCGGGTTGCCGAGAATCTCCGGGAGGTTGAGGATGCCGAGCTCGTCTTGGGGGACGAAGTGGACGCGATCGCCGTGGTCGGCCAGCGCCTCCCGATAGGCCATCGACGCGAGCGAGCGGCCGCCGTAGTGGAGCGACCACGGGGTGCCGGCGGCGTCGGCCGCGGCGATCATCGGCAGCATCGGCGTGATCCCGATGCCGCCCGCGACGAAGAGGTAGTGCTCGGCGGCGACAAGGGGGAAGTGGTTGCGTGGCCCGCGAATCCGCAGGGGGTCGCCGGCCTGGAGTTCGTGGACTCGCCGCGAGCCGCCCCGCGAGTCGGGCGCCAACAGCACCGCCACACGGTATGACGTGAGGTCGGCCGGGGTGCCGCACAGCGAGTACTGGCGGACCAGGTCGGGGCCGAGGATCAGGTCGATGTGTGCCCCGGGGGTCCACGGCGGCAGCGCACTGCCGTCGGGTTGCGTCAGGGTCAGTTCGACGACGTCGGTGGCCACGCGGCGTACCTCGCCGACGATGACGTCGGCCTCGAACTCGGTGACGACGGTCTCGGTCGTCTGCGTCATGCGATTCCTCCACACGATGAGTGGTCGCGCGCACCGGCGCAAACCGTTAGGCTCCGAACGATAGTGAGGGAACCGAATCGTCACAAGGCCCCACGAGGAGGAGGAAGCCCAGATGCGTGCGCTGATCATCCAACACGACAGCGTGTCTCCGCCTGGTCCCATCGGGGAGCGCCTGGCCGAGCGTGGCTATGAGGTCGTCACCGCCCAGGTGGTCGACGAGGAGCATGCCGCCGACCCCGACGTGGTGCCGAGCTTTCCGGAGATCCAGGACTTCGACCTGGTGGTCGCGATGGGCTCGATCTATTCGGTCTACGACGTTGAGCGGATCGGTTCCTGGTTGATCCCCGAGCTCCAACTCCTGCGCGAAGCCGACGCCAGCGGCGTGCCCGTGTTGGGAATCTGCTTCGGCGGTCAGGTGCTGGCCCAGGCGCACGGCGGCTCGGTCGGCCGCTCACCCCACCCGGAGATCGGGTGGACCCGAATCGACAGCGACGATCCCGGTCTGGTCGGCACGGGGCCGTGGTTCCAGTGGCACTACGACCGCTGGACGCTGCCCCCCGGCGCGCAGGAGATCGCGCGCAATGCGGCGGCCTCGCAGGCCTTCGTCTTGCGGCGCAATCTCGCCGTGCAGTTCCACCCCGAGCTGACCTCCTCGATGCTGGCGGGGTGGTACTCCACCGGAGGCCACGACTCGGCTCGTGACTTCGGGCTCGATCCCGATCAGGTGTTGGCCGACACCGTGGTCGCCGACCCGGAGGCGCGCCTGCGGGCCTACGCGCTCGTTGATGCCTTCCTCGACCGGGTCGCGGCTGACTCTGCGCCCTGAGCCTCGGGGGCGTGGACTACTCCGAGCGGCGCAGGCGCAGCGCGAGTTGCGGACAGACGCGGACCGCTTCCTTCGCATCGGCCAGATGCTCGCGGTCGACCTTGCCGTGGACGATTGGGTAGCCCCAGTCATCGAGGGTGATCAGCTCGGGGAGCACCTCGTGGCAGACGCCTCGACCGGCGCAGGCCGGCCAATCGACGATGAGCTCCCACGTGCGGGGTGCCTTGTGTTGACGGCTCACGCTGGCCTCACCCCGCCCACGGCGGCCGCGGCTCGGGCCGGGCATCGACGCGACACGTGCGCGGAGACCTCGTCGGCAAACGTCGCCAGGCATGAGGAGACCAACCGCGCGGTGCCGTCGGGGTGGGCGCAGGCGCCGCGCCCGCGCACCAGCTGAGCCAAGCGGCGTACCTCCTCTTGGGAGGCGGTGCCGTCGCGCACCCCGCGCAACGCCTGTGCGAGCGCGGGCAGGCCGTTGAAGCAGGGCCCGCAGCGGCGGGCGCTCTGATCGGCGAGGTAGTTGACGATGGCGGCGGTGAGGTCCAGCGGGCACTGCCCGCGAGCAGGCAGATAGACCACGCCTGCACCGAGAGGGATCCCGAGCGCCCGCATCTGGCCTACCGAGACCCGGGCAGCCCGCAATGTCTCGGCACGCGCCCACGAGCCGTGGAAGCCGCCGATCAGCGCATCGCGGCCGGCCAGGTCGCCGGTGAGCACGTCGCGCCAACGGGTGCCGTAGGGCACCTCCTCCACCCGCACGCCCATGCTCGGTTCGCTGATGGTCAACAGCGTGGTGCCGGGCTCGGTCGTCGTGCCCAATCCCTGGTATGCCGCGGGGCCGCGCAGGCCGAGCAGCCCGACGTGGGCGAAGGTCTCCCCGTTGGAGAGCAGGGTGGGGCGATCCTGGTGACCCGAGAAGGCCTCGGGCTTCCAGGCGGTCACCGGGAGGTTGGGGCGGCCGGCCAGCAGCTCCAGCACCGCCCTGGCCTGCCCGGCAACGAAGCGCGGCTCGGCCACTCGGGTCTGCCACTCGATCCCGTCGGCTCGCTCGGCCACCGCGTGCTCGACCGCTGCCGCCGCACGCGGCCGATCACCCGGGAGGACGACGTGGACTTCGCGCGTGCCCAGGGCGTGGG
>JBAQXA010000222.1:0-3817 GCA_049299195.1 Nocardioides sp. | reverse complement strand
GGATCCACACGTCGGTGATGCACCCGGGATGGGCCGACACCCCCGGCGTACAGGACTCGCTGCCGACCTTCCGCAAGCTCACCAGTCGCATCCTGCGCGACGACGCGGAGGGCGCCGACACCACGGTCTGGCTCGCTGCCGTGGAGCCGCCCCCGCCGAGTGGCCGCTTTTGGCACGACCGGGCCGAGCGGCCCACCCACCTGCTTCCGCGCACCCGGCCCACCGAGGCCGCGCGAGAGCAGGCCTGGTCGTGGCTGCGCAAGTCGCTGGGGCTCACCACTCCGGAGTAGCCAACTCGGTCCGCGGGCGCGTGCCGAGCATGGCGACCGCCGCAGCCACCACCGGGAGCAGCAAGAGCAGGCTCAGCTGGCGCCACGGCACGTCGTAGATCTCGGGGGCATCAGCTCCGGGCAGGTACGACCGATCGATCATGAGGTGGGTCGTCGCCACGGCGGGCAACGCTCCAAACACCAGTCCCACACCCAGCCCGAGGACCGTGACCAACAAGGCGAAGGCTCCGGCCACGAGCCGGCGACTGCCCGGACTCGCCCCGACCGCACCCAATGTCGCCAGATCATCGCGCGCGTCGCTCAGCGCCAGTGCGGTGGCTGTGATCGCTCCCACCAGCATCACTAGGGCCGCCAGCCCCGCGATCACGTAGCTGATCCAGGGCAGGGTGGACTCCCGATAGCCGCGCTCCACGAACAACCAGCCGTCGAGGTGCGCGGCCGCCAGCCCCGCACTGATCTCGCGTTCCGTCGACCGATCGATCTCGGAGCCGTGCACCCACCAGTCGACCTGCTGCACCTCGATGCCGGCCTGCTTCATCGCCTCGAGGGGGACGATCCCGCTGCCCACGCGCGCTCGCGGGTCGACCTGCAGGAGGAGACCCGGCACGGTCGTCAGCGTCTGATCCGTCGGCTCCGAGCCGCCGTAGCTCTGCCGGAGGATCACCACGTCGGCGCTCGCCTCTCGATCCCCGAACGCGACGGCCCGACCCTGTTTCAACGCCTGGTCTGCGAGCCGGCGCTGCGCACTGGTGAGCCCCGGTATGCCGCCCGGCAGGCCGTCCTTGGCCACCCAGAAGGGGGTGCTCCCCCAGCCGGAGAGATCGGTGCCTCCGCCCTCGACCTCTAAGAGGGTGTCGGTGTAGTCGGGTGGGCCTTGGAGGGGCCCCAGTCGAGCTTCGACCTCCGCCTCCGGCAGCACCTCCCTGATCACCACACCAGCGGCCGCCCAATCCGCCGGCGACGCTTCGTTGAGCGCGAGCGTCGCCGTGCCGGGTTGCGTTTCGGGCGTATAGTTCGCTGCTTCGGTGGCCTCGCTGCTTGCGTTGGCAACCGCCAAGGTGAGTACACCGATCACGGTGGCGGCGATGGCCGCGACCGCAGGCACCGTCCTGCTGAGGTGGCGGGTGGCGTCCCTTCCGGCATACCGCAGCAGCATCGGTGCGCGCTCGACGAGCGGCTCCATGAGGCGCAGTAGCGGGCCGATCAACAGCACCATGCCCACGACCAAGGGCACCAGCGAAGCCGCGACCGCGAGCTGGGACTCCCGGTTGGCGGTGGCAGTGCCCTTCACCGTGACCGCGACGGCCACTCCCAGCGCCACCAGCCCCCACCAGACGGGCGCGTTCCACAGCCGCGCCCAGCGACTGGTCGGTCGCTCGGCGGCAACCTCGACCCGTCCGGTCAGGCCGCGGGCGGGGTCGACCTTTGCGGCCAGCCAAGCGGGCACAAGCCCGGCGACCAGCGCACTGGCGACGCCAATGGCGGCGTACCCGAGCAGGTGCCACCAGTTCACGTCAAACGGCCCCAGCGGGCGCCAGGTCGCACGCTGCATCAGCGGTTGGCCCAGCCAGGCCCCGAGGAGTCCCGCGAGCACTCCGAGTGCGGCTGCCAGCAGTCCCAAGACGCCGGCGAGCGCAAGGATCAACCCCCGCGCATCTGCTGGCTCACCGCCTGAGGAGACGAGCAGCGCTATCGTCCGGCGATTCCGTCGCGCCGACACAGCGATGGCCGGACCCGCCAACAGCGCGATCTCCACTACGGCGAGAGCGATCACGATCAGTGCGATCTGAGCGAGGTAGGCCCGATCGAAGTCCAAACCGAAGTTGGCCACCTCCCCCCACTCCTCCCGCGGCGGCGGGTCAAGGACGACGGCACGGGAGGTCACCGTGAAGCCGAGCTTGTTGAGGGCTTGGACCTGCGACCACGTCACCGGGTCTCCGCCAACGAGCCACCGATAGTCGGTCTCTCGCGCGGCAGCGGTGTCCGCTTCTTCGGCGCTTGTTGATGAGGTGGGGGTCTCGGACACGGCTAGGAGCCCGCCGAGCTCCGGACTCAGCCACTCGATCGTGCCCGTTACCCGAAGCTCCCGATCCCCGACAACAATCGTTGACTCGCTCGTCGCGTCCCACCCTGACGACGGCAGTGCGGCCTCATCGGCGCTGCGCGGGAGCCGGCCCGAGACCAACCGGAACATCCCCTTCACCAGGGGATCACCCGGCTGGGTGTAGATGACGCTGCGCCGACCGGTCTCGCCCGCCTGAGTCACCCATTCGATGGCGTCAACGACCATGACCGCGGGGCGATCGCCGAGCACATCCCGGGCATCAGAGAGGTCAGCGGGGCGGCCTCTGTTCACGGTCAAAACCGAGCCATCACGTGGGTCCGGCGCCTGATTGGCCACCTCGTTGCCAGCGTGGAGGAGCGCCTGCGCTGAGCCCATGAATCGGCTGGGCGCCTCGGCGGAGCGCAGGTCTCGGGTCGCCAACAGGGTGTCGCCGGCGACGGCGGCAGCGATCGGCAGCCCGATGAGCAGCACCACCAGCGCGGTGCGGCCCTTCGCACGCCACGCATCGCGCAGGGCGATCCGCCAAAGGGCCTGCAGCCGGTTCATGCCCCCGACTCGATCCTGGGCAGCGCCACCACCGACGGACTCGGCACCAGCTCGCCGTCGCGCAGGTATTCGACCCGGTCGGCCCACGCGGCATGTCTGGCCTCGTGCGTCACGATCAGGCCGGCGGCACCAGCGTCGCAGCGAGCCCGCAACAACCGGAGGATCTCCTCGCCGGTATCGGAGTCGAGGGCACCCGTCGGCTCATCGGCCAGGATCAGCCGGCGCCTTCCGACGATGGCTCGGGCGATCGCGACCCGCTGCCGCTCCCCTCCCGACAGGTCGTCAGGAAACCGCGTTGCCGCGTCGGCGAGGCCGACCTCGGCCAGGGCCGCCAGCGCTTGTTCGCGCGCCACCGCTCGCGAGTCGCCGTCGAGCTCGCGTGGCAACGCCACGTTTTCGACCGCGCGCAGGGCCGGGATCAGGTTGTAGTTCTGGAAGACGTAGCCGATCGACCGGCGCCGCAGCCGCGCGCGCTCGGCTTGGGACGCCGTACCGAGCGGCTGGCCTTCGACGAGGACCGCTCCCGTCGTCGCCGTGTCCAGCCCGCCGGCGATCGAGAGCAGGCTCGACTTGCCCGATCCGGAGGGGCCCATCAGCGCGACGAACTCCCCGGCGCGCACGTCCAGCGTGACTCCCTTGAGGGCAGTGACTGCGGCGGCCCCGACCCCGTGGGTGCGGCCAACGTTTTCGAGGCGAAGGACGACCTCTGCGTCGTACTGCTCATTCATGTGCGGCCTCCCCGGGAGTCGATGTGATCTGGACTGGCGAATCTTGCGAGCCCTGCTCGCTGGAGGGTTCGGCGGCGCCCGCCGAGTCCGCTCCACCTCGGTGAGCGGGGACGGTGATCCCGCTGGCGGCTGTGCCGCCGGCGCCGGACAGCCGGCGCAGCCTGGCTTCGCAATGGTCGAGCCAGCGG
>JBAQXA010000221.1:0-7528 GCA_049299195.1 Nocardioides sp. | reverse complement strand
CGTGGGTGCAGATCTTGGAGTAGGCGATGATGCCGTTGACCGACCAGTTTTCACGGCCCTTGGCGGCGATGATGTCGTCGGGCTCCATGCGCACCACGATCAGCGACGACTTCGACTTGCCGATCTGCTTGTCGACGCCGTGGATCACGGGTTCGCCGTGCTCGTCGAGCTCGAACAGAGCCGCGGGCTGGGCGTTGACCAGGTCGCCGATCTCCAACTCCTCCGGCTTGATCGGCGTGCCGACGACGTCGCGCACCACGCGCATGCCGGGCTTCCACAACGTGTGGTGGAGGACCTTGCCGGGCAGCGGACCGAGGTCGCGCAGCATGACGATCGGGGCGATGCCAGCGAACCCGAGGGCACCGAGAAGGGTGTTGCGGATCAACGGCCGGCGGGTGATGCCGGACTCAGCAATGCCCTGGTCGATCGCGGCGAGCGCGCTGGCACGGTCTTCGGGGGAGGAGTCGACGCGGTGACGCTGCTCGGTGATCTCGTGATCACCCATGAGCTTGCGAGCCCACAAGATGATGCCGATGCCGATGCACAGCATCGCGCCGCCGAGGGTGGCACCCAGCGCGACGGTGGAGGCGCCGAAGTAGAGGAACGTGTCGTGGTTGTCGCCGATCTTGATCGTGACGTAGGCGACCACGAACGCAATCGTGAACAGCATGGAGGTGAGGAAGAATCCTGCAACCTGACGCTCGGCGCGCTTTTCGGCGCGCGGGTCGACGTCGGTGGGCCGCCACGTGTGCTCGGGCATGCCCGGGTCGGCGATGGGCTCGACCTCAGGCGTCGGCTCGTGGTGATCGATGCTCACGCTTCCGCCTTCTTCCTGCTCGTGCGGGTGGTGTGGGCCGCGATCCAGACCGCGAAGCCCACGAGAATGCCGAGTCCACCGACCCAGGCGACCAAGCCTTCGCCGACCGGGCCGAGTCCGCCCAGGCCGAAGCCGCCGTACTCGGGGTTTTCCTCGATCGACTTGAGGTAGGCGATGACGGCGCGCTTCTCGTCGGGGCTCAGGTTGCCGTTGGAGAAGGTCGGCATCGTCTGGGGCCCGGTGAGCAGCGCCTCGAAGATGTGCTTCTCTTCGACGCCCTTAAGTGAGGGCGCGTAGCCTCCGCGCGGCATGGCGCCGCCGGAGCCGTTGAAGTTGTGGCAGGCCGTGCAGTTGGTGAGGAAGATCTGGCCGCCGAGAGTGATCGCCTCTTGGCGCTCCTCGTCGGTCATCCCCTCCAGGGAGTAGTCAGACTCGGACGGGATCGCCGGGCCGGGGCCGAGTGAGGCGACATAGGCAGCGAGGGCCGCGGTCTCCTCTTCGTTGAAGACGCGCGGCTTGCGCGGGGCCTGCGCGCCGTTCTGCGCCATGGGCATGCGACCCGTGCTGACCTGGAAGTCGACCGCGGCCGCGCCCACACCGACGAGGGACGGCCCGACGACGTTGCCGCGCACGGTCTTGATGCCCTCACCGTTTTGGCCGTGGCAGAACGCGCAGCTGACCAAGAAGAGCTCGCGGCCCTGGGCCATCTGCTCGGCGTCGGTCTCCGCCTGCGTGGCGGTGGCGGGGTTGAAGGCGGCATAGAGTCCGCCGGTCATCAGCAGGCCGATCAGGAGAACAGCCAGACCGGCGCCTCGGGTCCGCCGGTAACGCGAGATGTGACCCAACTTCGAGAAGCGCACAGCGTGTCCTATCGGATCAGGTAGATCGTGGCGAACAGAGCGACCCAGACGACGTCGACGAAGTGCCAGTAATAGGACACCACGATGGCGCTGACTGCTTGCTCGTGGGTGAACCGGCGCGCCAGATAGGTGCGGCCAAGCACGAACAAGAACGCGACCAAACCGCCGGTCACGTGGAGGCCGTGGAAGCCCGTGGCGAGGTAGAACACCGTGCCGTAGGCGTTGGCTGGGATCGTCAGGCCCTCGTGCACCAGCTCGACATACTCAAACGCCTGGCCGCCGATGAAGATGGCGCCCATGACGTAAGTGAGGATGAACCAGGACCTCAGCTTGGCGACGTCGCCGCGCTCGGCGGCGAAGACGCCGAGCTGGCAGGTCACCGAGCTCAGCACCAAGATGGTGGTGTTGACGGCCGCGAACGGGATGTTCAATAGGGCGGTCTCTTGTGCCCACAGATCCTCGCTGACAGCGCGGATCGTGAAGTAGGCAGCGAACAGCGCCGCAAAGAACATCAACTCGCTCGAAAGCCAGATGATTGTCCCTACGCTCACCATGCTGGGGCGGTCGTGCTGCCCGTGCAGGCGAGAGGCAGGGATAGCCGTAACGGTCTCCACGATCCTCATTATGGTCATGCCCGGCCGCGAGGTCATCACGACCCCCTGATCGGTGCGAACTAAAGTGGTTGGTATGCCCCCGTTGGCTCTCGCTGAGCCCCTTGATCTGCCGCCCTTTGGGTTCGAACGGGTGTGGACCGAGTGGGGCTTGGACCCGTGGCTTTTTGTCGTCACGGTGTGGGTGGCGGGCTTCTACTTGTGGGGGGTCTGGCGCCTCGCGCAGCGTGGCGATAGGTGGCCGTGGCCGCGGACGCTGGCCTTCGTGGGCGGCGGGATGGGGACCTTCGCCTTGGCCACCTCGTCCGGTTTGGCGGCATACGACACGGTCCTGCTCAGCGTGCACATGGTCCAGCACATGCTGTTGACGATGGTGGCGCCGGTGTTCTTGGCGCTCGGTGCCCCAGTGACCCTGGCGCTTCGGGTGCTGCCGCCGGGGCTCCGGAAGCTCCTCCTGCGGGTGCTGCATTCGCGGTTTGCTCTGGTGCTGACGTTTGCCCCGCTCACGTTCGCGCTCTTTGTGCTGTCCCCGTGGGCGCTCTACTTCACGAGTTGGTACGACGCCAGCCTGCGGTCGGCCTACGTGCACGAGATGATGCACATCCACCTCGTGCTGGTGGGGTCGCTGTTCTTCTGGCCGTTGATCGGGGTCGACCCGGTGCCCGGCCGGGTGGCCTATCCCTTCCGGATGCTGCTGATCCTGCTCACACTGCCCTTCCACGCGTTCTTGGGCGTCACGATCATGGATCAGCAGGCCCTCATCGGCGAGAGTTGGTATGCCGCGTTGCGCACCGGGCCGATGAGCAGCTGGCTGCCGACGATTGCGGATGACCAGCACCTTGCCGGGGGTGTGTTGTGGGGTTCGGGCGACCTGGTGGGGCTGCTGCTGTTCTTGGTGCTGTTTACCCAGTGGGCGCGGGCCTCGATGCGCGAGGCCGAGCGCGAGGATCGACGACTGGACCTGTTGGACAAGCGGAGGGCGAGCGGGCGGTAGCATCGTGCGGGTGAGCGACGCCCAACCCCGGACACTCAGAGTGCTCGTCTACTCCGACGATGCCAACACCCGCAATCAGGTGCTCTTGGCCCTCGGTCGGCGACCGCATCCGGAGTTGCCCGAGATCGAATACGTCGAGGTCGCTACCGAGCCCGTCGTGATCGCCAACATGGACGCCGGCGGCATCGACCTGGCCATCCTCGACGGCGAGGCCACGCCCGCCGGCGGGATGGGGATCGCCAAGCAACTCAAGGACGAGATCTACCAGTGCCCGCCGGTGCTGGTGCTCACCGGCCGACCGCAGGATGCCTGGCTGGCGACCTGGTCGCGCGCCGAGGCCGCGGTCCCGCACCCCATCGACCCGATCCAACTCGCCGATGCGGTGATCGGGCTGTTGCGGTCCCGGGTCCCTGCCACCTCCTGAGCTACCGATGACGCACACCTGGCCCGAGATCCTGTCCGCGCTGACCGCCCACCGGGATCTCACCGGTGATCAGACGGGCTGGGCCATGGGGGAGATCCTCGCCGGCGAGGCGACACCGGCCCAGATTGCTGGCTTCGCGGTGGCGCTGCGCGCCAAGGGCGAGACCATCGAAGAGGTCTCCGGGCTGGTTGAGGCGATGTTGGCGGTCTCGACGCCCATCAGCGTCCCGGGCCGGTGCCTCGATGTCGTCGGCACCGGGGGCGACCGCTCGATGTCGGTCAATATCTCCACGATGGCCGCGATTGTCGCGGCGGCAGCGGGAGCAAAGGTCGTCAAGCACGGCAACCGCTCGGCGTCGAGCACCTCTGGGAGTGCCGACGTGCTCGAAGCACTCGGGATCCGGCTGGACCTGCCCGCCGGTCGTGTCGCTGAGGTGGCCGATGAAGTCGGCATCACGTTTTGCTTCGCGGCCGCCTTCCATCCCGCGCTGCGGCACGCGGCCGTTCCGCGCCGCGAGCTTGGGATCGCGACCACGTTCAACGTGCTCGGCCCCCTGGCCAACCCGATCCAGCCGGCCGCGCAGGCGATCGGCTGCGCCGACGCCAAGATGGCCCCGGTCATGGCGGGCGTCTTTGCCCGGCGCGGCGTCGATGCGTGGGTATTCCGCGGAGATGACGGCCTCGACGAGTTGACGACGACCACCACGTCGCGGGTCTACCGCGTCCACGGGGGTGCCGTGGTTGAGGAGACGGTCGATCCCACCCAGTTCGGGCTGGCGACTGTCGGCGCTGAGGCACTGCGTGGCGGTGACACGGCTCACAACGCCGAGGTGATCCGCAACCTCCTGGCCGGCGCAACGGGGGCCGTGCGGGACGCGGTCGTGCTCAACGCGGGCGCTGCCTTGGCGGCATACGACCAGCCGGAGGCGGATGTTGCGACCGGCCTAGCCGCCGGGATGGCGCGCGCCGACGAGGCGCTGTCGAGCGGCGCCGCCGCCACGACCCTGGAGCGCTGGGTGGCGGCCTCGCACGAGTGACCGCCCGGCGCTAGAGCGTCAGGGTGTAGTTCTCGCCGGTCCGCTGGAAGCCGACCCGGGCGTAGTACGCGTCGATCATCCGGGGGCGAGTCACGACTTCTCGGACACCGAGGTCGCTCAACAACCCGCTGCGCCTCCAGACGAACTCTCCCGGGGAGAAGTCGCGGAAGCGGGGCGTCACATAGTCCAGCAGGATGTCGGCCCGGGAGCCTGCGACCTGCAGCATCACCACGCCGACGGTCTCATCGCCGCGCTGGACCAAAAACGGGTGTGAGCCCGGCACGACATCGAGGCTGAAGCCGGGGTTGAAGCGGGCTATGTCAGTGCCGTGCACGGCGAGCACGTGGCGCAGATAGGCGTCGTCGGGACGCACCGCCAGCACCTCGTAGCTGGCCTCGTCATGGCGCTCACGCAGCAGCTTTGCGATGAAGTAGATGTTGATCGCGCTGAGGACGACATTCATCCCGACCATCGGCCAGATGCCCAGCAGCAGGTTGAAGGCGATCAGGATGATGCACGCGATCAGATTGAGGACACGGAAGCGGAGTACGCGCGCCTGCAGCAGGCTGAAGACGAGCAGCGCGGAGCCTCCCCAGCCAAGCAGGTCCAGCCACATCGGGATCAGTCCAGGCCGACGGCGAAGGCGGCCTCAAGGTCGTGGCGAGAGTAGGCGCGGAAGGCGATGTGGGTCTCGGTGGAGCTGACCCCGGGGACCTTGTTGAGCCGGTCGGCCACGACGGCGGCAATCTCATCATGCTTGCGGACGCGGACCAGAGCGATCAGGTCGATCTGGCCGGTGACGGAGTAGACCTCGCTGACCCCGTCGAGAGCAGCGATCGCTTCGGCGACCTCGGGGATCTGGTCGACCTCTGCCTTGACGAACACGATGGCGGTGATCATGGGAGGCAGCGTAACCAAAGCTCGAGCGGTGCGGTCAGCGACCGACGGGTCGGAGTCCCCGGTGATCGTCGAACGGTGCGGCGGCACGTCGGCCCTCGGCGATCACGTCTTCGACTCCGGTATGCCGCTCGGCCCCAGCGACCGGACAGGTCCAGGTGCCGTCGACGTGGACGAGCCGGATCCCGGGCTGGCTGATCCAACGGAGAATCAGCTCGCTCTCTTCGGCGGTGGCCGCGGGGACCGGGCCAGGGCCGCCATCGACGGTTTGAGCAGTGGACCGAAGCGTGTCGACGAAGACGTGGGCATCGGCACCGGGCGGGATCACCCCCGCGGCAGCCAGCCTGCCGTGCCGGACGACATGGACGGCCCAGCGGCCATCGTCCTCCAATCGCGCAGCCACCAACTCCGGGCAGCGCGCGAGCGCGCCGAGGCGCTGGGTGCGGGCAGCGGCGCGCAGAAACGTGGTCATGCGGTCGCGGTGTTGACCGGCATCCTCGAATCGCTCGGCGGCGGCGAGGCCACGCATGCGTTCGCCCACCGCGCGCAGGACTCGGTCGGGCCGCTCCACGATCGCCTCCCGGACCTGCTCGACGACCTGCTGGTAGTCGGCTGCATCGACTCGGCCGTCGCACGGGGAGAGGCACTTGCCCATGTCGGCGAGGACGCACGCGCTGCCTTCTGGGCGGCGGGCCAGGCGCGGGGTGCATTGCCGCAGCGGGAAGGCCTCATGAAGCGCCTCGACCGCGCGGGTGGCGGTGCGCCGTGACCCAAAGGGGCCGAGGTAGTCGGCGCCGTCGTCGAGCACACGCGCCACCACGCTGAGCCGCGGCCAGGGCTCGACGGTCAGCTTGACGAAGCTGGCCTTCTCGGGGCGACGGGAGCGCCGGTTGTAGGGCGGCTTGTGGTGGGCGATCAGGCGCAGCTCACGAACCGCGGCCTCGAGCGGCGTCGCGCAGACGATGCCGCGCACCTGGGTCGCGATCGCGATCATCTCGCCCATCCGGGAGCGGGTCTCCGCGGCGGTGAAGTAGGTGCGCACCCGCTTGCGCAGGTCGCGTGAGGTCCCGACGTAGAGCACCCGCTCCTGGGGATCGGTGAACAGATAGACCCCCGGGGCATGGGGAAGGCCCTCGGCGAGGTGGCGCTTGCGCCGCTGCGCGGCGCTGACGCGCGAGGAGAACGCCTGCAACTCCTCGACCGTGTGCACACTGAGGTTGCCGAGCCGCTCGATCAGTCCGTGGAGGACGTCGACCGTGGCGCGGGCATCTGCCAGCGCGCGGTGGTTGGGGGTGGTGGACGCCCCGAAGAGGCGGGCCAGGGAGGAGAGCTTGCAGTTGGGGGCATCGTCTCGGGTGATCACGCGGCGGGCCAGCAGGGCCGTGTCGATCACATCGAAGGCCGGCCACGCCCGATCCTGTCTCGCGGCGAAGTGGCGCAGGAAGCCGACGTCGAAGGGGGCATTGTGGGCCACCAACACGCACCCGTCGGCGAAGTCCAGGAAGGCGGGCAAGGCGGCCTGGATCGACGGTGCCTCGGCGACCATCGAGTTGGTGATGCCGGTGAGCACCGCAATGAACGGGGGGATCTGCGTGTGTGGGTTGACCAGCGTTTGGAACTCCCCGAGGAGCTCGCCGCCGCGCACCTTGACCGCGCCGATCTCGGTAATCATCGAACCGGCCTCGGCGCTCCCGCCGGTGGTTTCGAGGTCGACGACACAGAAGGTGGTGTCGCGCAGGGGGCGGCCGAGCTCGTCAAACGTGCGTTGCACGTCGAAGCGCATCCCGGTCATGGAAGGGGACGCTAGACCGCAGCACCGACAGCCTTCCTCTGCCACGCGGAGTAGGTCCGTGGGCACAGGCAAATGCAGGTCGGGGCTGACAGCCACG